>JBGSKI010000001.1:0-3909 GCA_041741315.1 Hyphomonas sp.
GGCAAAGCCCGCGCTGGTCGTCGCCAGCGCCTCGAAGCCGAGCCCGGCCAGCATGCGGGCGGAGCCGGCGTCCCACGGGTTGGGCAGCACGAACAGGCCGGGGCGTTCATGCAGGGCACGGAACGCTTTGGCTTTGGCGGCCTGGGATGTCATGGCGATCTCCTTCAATCAGGCGTCTGGCTTAGCGGCGCCGACGCGGCAGCGTCCACCCGGAACTTGCGCATCAGGTCTTGCGGTCGGGCGCCTTGAGGATCTGCGGCGGTACCCGCAGGGTGCGGGTGGCCACCGATATTTCCCCAAGGAAATAGACCAGGGCGAGGACCAGCACGCCCATCGACAGGATGAACAGCGCGGCGACGGCGCTTGAGACATCCACGCCGGCCAGCTGCCCCGAAAACAGGGTCACGATGACGAGGCAGATCAGCAGGGCCGAGAGGGTCGACAGGGTGACGGCGCGGTTGATGCGGATCATCCGCTGGTCGATGGCGGCAAGCTCGGCGACCTGCGCGTCGCGTTCGGTGCCGGCGGCGTCCAGCAGGGCGGCTTCGACGACGCGCCAGCGATCAATGACGCGGCCGAGCCGGTTGGTCATCACGTTCAGGAACGCGCCAATGCCGGCCAGCAGGAAGACCGGCGCGATGGCGAGCTGGATGAAATGCGAGATGTCGTCGGGGATGGAGGTCGGCATGGCCAAGGATGTGCGCAGGCCCGGCCGGGGCGTCAAGCGGGCCCTAGGTAGATTCCCCCATAGGAAGGACCGGGCGGCGTTCCGATATCAGGAGCATAACCGAAACCTGGAGGCCTTACCCATGTCGCATGTCCCGCACGAACTTGCCGAGGAATTTCCCGATGCCGTCGACCGGATCGCGAACCTGAAAGCCGGCAATGCCCATTTCGCCCGCCTCGCCGAAGAATATCACGAGGTGAACCGCGAGATTCACCGGATGGAGACCGATATCGAGCCGGTCAGCGACGCGGCGCAGACAGAGCTTCGCCGCAAGCGGCTGGCACTCAAGGACGAGATTTACGCCTTGCTGAAGGCCTAGACCCAGAGTTTCGGCTGGGCGGCGATGACGCTGTCCCGGCAGCCCTTGTCCCATGGGTAAAGGCCATCGACGAGGCCGGGCCAGACGAGCTGGACCATGGCCGGGTGGCCGGCATGGCCGTTGTGTTTCCAGAACCGGTCGGCGGCGGCGGCGTATCTCGTGAACAGGTCAGGATGGTCGGCCTTCTTGCCGATACAGTCGAAATCCGGATTGAGGCCGCGCCAGCGCTGGTCGGCCTCGACCTTGCGGCCGGTCTTCACCTGCTTGAACACTTCCCGAAGCATGTCGTCCATGACGTCGCGGTGCAGGCCGAAGACGATGAATTCCGGCGCATTCAGCGTCTGCGGAAAGCCGATCGTGTAGGTGAAATTGGGGGTTGCGAGTTCCGGGTCGAACACGTGCACGCCGTGCCAGCCATGCGTCTCGATATTCTCGAGCATGCGCTGGTCGGCGGCGGAAATGTCCGGTGCGTTCATGAACCGGATGAAACAGTCGAGCCGCCCGTCAGGTCAATGCGTGTAACGCGACATGACCGAGATGTAAGGGAGGGCGGCGATGCCAGCACGTGCGGCCGGAGCGGCGGGGCCGTCCGGTGTTTGGGCCTGGATTCGGGTTTGAGCGGACCTAGGGAGGCGCTTTCGGCGGATGGAAAGTGTCCATGAAGAGGTCCGAACCTGTCCATAAAACAGGGAAAACTGTACTTGAGTTCATGAACACGTCTGCGGAGATGCAGGCGGGCAGGTTCGAGTGCGCGGCCTGGGCTTCCCAGCGCGGCATTATTGCAGGTTCGTAAGTATACAGATCGTCCGGCTTCGGTGCATCGCCGATATAGCGGACATGGACGTTTCCGAACCGGTCCACGAGGACGAAGACCTGCCGGCCCGTCTTCAGCCGCCAGGCCGTGAGGCGGACAAGGTTCCACCAGAGCCAGGGCCAGCACAGGGCGTAGACGTGCCGGAAGAAGGGGATGTAATGCGGGTCCATGTGCGGAAGTCTGGCATGGTTCCGGGTGGGGGAGGATAGATTCCTGTCTCCCCTCTCCCTTCGGGCTTGCGAGGATCAGAAATCGCACCGCGATTTCTCGAGCAAGGGGCCGGGGGTGAGGGGCGGCAATATCGCCCCGTGTCCTTACTTCCGGAACGCGCCGCACGTTCAGCAGATCGCGTTCCGCAGCCTTCCGAGCCCGGCGCTATCTCCGTCCCCCCTCACCCCCTGCCGCTCACCCCGGCGGAGGCCGGGGTCCGGAATGGCTGCGGTACGCTGCGCCTCAAGTCTGGGTCCCGGCCTCCGCCGGGATGGACGGCAGGAGAGGGTGGTTGACGGGGTTGGATACACCACCTGAGGCAATCTACTTGCTCCCCAACCAATTTGTCATCATGTTAACAATCTAAGGTGAAATTGCTGTCGCTGTTCTCCTTCATTCCGGTGCAATATGGCGAAGTTAGAAATAGATGGATTGAGTGTTCAGGCACTCTGGCGTTCGAGAGGTCTGACGGACCTTGAGCTGAGCGAACGTACGGGGATATCATCAGAAAGAATTGAGCAGATTATCGACTCCAATTCCGGCAAAGTCGGCGAGTTGGAGAAAATTGCTCGTTGTACAAAATTGACCCTAACCGACATACTGGTTGGTCAAGCGCCGAGTAAGTTGCCCACCACTGATTTCAGGACACTAGGTTCCAACGAACCTAAGACCTCCCCTGAGCTTGAGCATGCGATTGAGACACTTTCCGCGCGCATTGAATTCCTTCTTGAAGATGTAGTTCCGTCGAGAACCTTCGCAAACGTTGTCGATTTGCCTGACGCAAAGAATGCAACCGCGCACGACGCGGCGGCTGAAGTGCGTTCGATTTTGCGGGTAACAGACTCTCTGCAGCAGAAGAATCTGAGCAATTCATTCTTGTTCTGGCGTACACGGATCGAACAACGTGGAGTGCTTTGTTCAACAATGCCTCTAGGCAAGGCGGCCCGGGGGTTCTCAATCTATCAAATGCCCATCGCGGCCATTGTGGTCGCGAGCGAAGAGAAGAACGAAGGCGCGAAACTTTTTAGTCTGTGTCACGAACTTGGTCATTTGCTTCGTCGTGAAAGCGCTATTTCAGATCAAAGCTGGTCAAAAGCAACTGAGCGTTGGTGCAATAGTTTTGCAGCTTTTCTCATAATGCCAGAGCCTTCATTTGTGCTCGCCGCCAAGCGATTCAACGCTTCTCAGCGCGTCTCGGATGATTTGAAAAACCTCTTACGGGATCTAGCGGAGGCCTTTGGAGTAAGCCTTAGCGCAGTCGCATATCATATGGATGCTATTGGCATCGGCAACGGAGATGTCGGATCAAGGTTTTCGTCATGGTCTCAACTGTCGAGTTCTGAGTTCGAACTGGAAGAAAACGATGAGGAGGAAAGCGGATCAGGAGGCGGGCCCGATACTCATTTCTATGCCAAGATGAACGACTACGGACTTACCTATATTCAACTTGTCCAAAGCGTCTTGGCCAGCGGCCGGATGTCTCGATACGAAGCCGCAGACGCACTCAACACTAGAAACAAGTACATTGATGGATTGTTCGAACGAGCGCACCAGCGAGTGCTGTCATATGGCGCTTAGCAATGCATCCGCCATTCTTTGTCGACGGTAATTCTTTAGATTATTTCGAAACACAGCTTTCCGGCAGTGCCGGGAACGAGGTTCGCGTTCTAATTCTCACGGCCATTGAAAGGGGCGATGAGAGGTGGCTTGGTTTGTCTGAACAGATCCAAGTCGCTCGATAAGTGGATTTCCGCCCTTGGGGTTATGCCGCAACCGGGACTGGCTGCAGCGCGTTGAAGTAGGCCTGATCCGGTGTTTTCCGGTCAAGCGATGAGTGTG
>JBGSKI010000002.1:0-6415 GCA_041741315.1 Hyphomonas sp.
TCGTCGGGCGAACGCAACTGGCTGCGAGGCCGTCCGGGCACGATCGCGATCAGCCTGGGCCCAAGGATATTGCGTGCCGAGACGGCGGCCGTCGCCGCGCTCACCTTATGGCAGGCGCTGAACGGCGACTGGACCTAGTAGAACCAGCGCTTGATCGGCTTGGGCATGGCGCCTTCCCAGCGGCGTTTCCAGTCGACGGCCACGCCGACGCGGTGGTTGATCTTGCCGTCCCAGATCGGTTTCAGGCCCACAGACTGCAGCGTGTCATGCAGTTTCCGGCCTATGGCGACGCTGGCCTCGTCGCCGGTTTCAGAGTCGGCTGCGCCATAGCTGATGTACAGGCTGCCGCTTTCGACCGCGCTTTCGGTGTCCTGCTGGTGGAAGAAGACATAGCCGGAGGCCTTCCGGCCGATGGCTTCGAAATCGTCAATCTCCGTGCCGATTTCCGCCGCGCCGCAGGTTCCGCAGCAGGTGAAGTTCTGGCGGGCGACGATTCCCTCGTCTTCCAGCATCTCGAAGGCGAGTTCCAGCCGGTCGAAATCGGTCAGGATCGGCCATCCTTCCTGTTCGTTGACCAGCAGGCTGACGGCCTGGACGAGGGCATTGCGCACCTCGATCTGGCGGTCGCGCTCGGTCAGCGGGGACTGGAAGTCCTCCGACAGGTCCAGCAGGATTTCCTCGATCTCTTCGAGCGGCTCATAGCCGCCGCGCACATGCAGGCGCGCCCACAGCTTGAGGTCGTCCCGCTCGTCGGTTGTCATCTTGGTCATGGCTGTTCTTACCACTAAACGAAGCTGTGAGAATAACCCGGTTGGCGGCAGAGTGAAACATCCCTATGTGCACTCTTCAAGCTGGTTCAGGGAGGGCTTCCGGATGACCACGCCGACGTCGGACATTGACGAAGCCTCCCCGCGGATCGCCGGGAAGCAGGAACTGGTCGAGTACCTGGAGGCGGGCAGCAAACCTGCCGTGGACTGGCGGATCGGGACCGAACACGAGAAATTCGGGTTCCTGAAGGCCGGACTGAGGCCGCTTCCCTATGAGGGAGACGCGTCCGTCCGGGCCATGCTGGAAGGCCTGCGCGACCGGTTCGGCTGGGACCCGATCATCGAAGGGGGCCACCTGATCGGCCTCAAACGCGACGGCGCGAGCGTGTCGCTGGAGCCGGGCGGTCAGTTCGAACTGTCCGGTGCGCCGCTGGAAACGATCCACCAGACCTGCCGGGAAGTCGGCATCCACCTTGAGGAAGTGCGCGAGATTGCCGATCCACTCGGTATCGCCTTCCTCGGGCTTGGTGCAAGCCCGGTCTGGAGCCTTGCCGAGACCCCGGTGATGCCGAAGGGCCGCTACAAGATCATGACGGCCTATATGGACAAGGTCGGGCGGCTCGGCCGGCAGATGATGTTCCGCACCTGCACCGTACAGACCAATCTCGATTTCGGCTCGGAAGCCGACATGGTGAAGAAGTTCCGGGTATCGCTGGCGCTGCAGCCGCTGGGCACGGCGCTGTTCGCCAATTCGCCCTTCCTGGACGGTCGCCCGAACGGGTTCCTGTCGTATCGGTCGCAGATCTGGACGGATACCGACCCGGACCGGACCGGCATGCTGCCCTTCGTGTTCGAGGAGGGCTTCGGGTTCGAGCAATATGTCGACTATGCGCTCGATGTACCGATGTATTTCGTGCGCCGGGGTGGCCAGTATCTCGACGCGAGCGGGCTCAGCTTCCGGGACTTCATGGCCGGCAAACTGCCAATCCTGCCGGGCGAGCGGCCCGCCATGGACGATTTCGTCGACCATCTATCGACCATTTTCCCGGAAGTACGCCTGAAACGGTTCCTCGAAATGCGCGGTTCCGATGCCGGCCCCTGGAGCCGGCTGTGCGCCTTTTCGGCCTTCTGGACGGGGCTGCTCTACAATCCCGCCAGCCTCGACGCGGCATGGGACCTGGTCAAGCACTGGACAGTGCCGGAACGCGAGGCGATGCGCCAGTCTGTCCGCACGCTGGGCCTCAGGACGCCGATCCCCGGCGGGCGCTTGATGCAGGACCTCGCCAAACAGGTGGTGGACCTCTCCCGGCAAGGCTTGCGCAGCCGCGGGAACCTCACGGCGTCGGGCGATGACGAGACCGGATACCTGGTGGAACTGCAGCAGATCGCCGAGTCAGGCATCACGCCCGCCGAGCGCCTGTTGCAGAACTATCATGGCCGCTGGAACCGCGACCTGAGCCATATCTTCGCGGAAGAGGCGTATTAGTCGCTTGAGTCCATTGAGTTGGATTTGGACCAACCCAATTTGAATCGGCCGAAAGCGCCTTCATAGTGCAGTTCGAAGTGGCGCAAGAACGGGCGCCCCAGCAACAGCCCAATGTCGGGGTCGTCCTGCAGGAAACCAGCTTGGACCAATTGAACGGGAATACAATAGTTCTGGTCCAAACCGAGCATTGCCATCATGACATCGGCACCGCCGGATGTTGGAACGCCGGAGGCGGAAACTCCAGAAATGACTTTCCTGTCAATCACAACCAGATTTAGTTTTTGAGCCAATCTCGGTTTGATGGCGCAGAAGCTTGCGCCGGTGTCGATGAGTCCCTGGGTTTGTCGTTGCTCTGCTTTTCCAGTGATCAGGACAGGTACGATCGGGCCACGCTGCACCAGATTTTCCGACCTGACTTCGTAATCAGGTCCGGTACTGTTGAACGACCACTCCATCAGCCCTCTATTACCAGATATGGTAGCGAGATCTGAGGCGCATCAATTTGCCGGATAAGAAACGGTTGCTCGCCAAATGCCGAGAGAGCAGCAGTAGCAGCTTGTTCGAATCGACGGAAAAATCCAAGAATTTGTTCGCCGGAGATTACGACCCAGTCAAGCCGATGCTCCTTTCGGAATTCATCGAGTCGCGTGTTGTAGATTTCGATTTCTTTTTCGAATTGCATGGTGTGTCCGAAGGCTCTCAGATTCTCTCTAAAAGCGCAATGATTCTGCTTTCCGGGCTGTAAACGCAAAGACTTGCCCGACAAGGAAGGTCGAAAACGCAGAAACTGCCTTGAGCCTCCGTGCGGCGCATGGTCAAACTGTGACAAACGCGCATGCATGCGCCGATCACACTCAGGGGGTTTGACCGAATGACTTCACCTGCACTGGCCCACGGCGATTCCGCCGGCACATTCCTGGGACACCCCAGGGGCTTGTTCGTCCTGTTCTTTGCCGAGATGTGGGAGCGGTTCTCCTATTATGGCATGCGAGCCCTGCTGATCTTCTACCTGACCAAGCACTGGCTTTTCTCGGATGAGAAATCCGGCGTGATCTACGGAGCCTACACGGCGCTCGTCTACATCACCCCCGTTCTCGGCGGCTATCTCGCTGACAAGTATATCGGCCAGCGCAAGGCAGTGGCATTCGGAGCGGTGCTGCTGACATTCGGCCACTTCCTGATGGGGTTCGAAGGATCGGGCGGCCAGGATGCCGCCAGCCTGAACGCCTTCTGGCTTGCGCTTGCCTTCATCATCGTCGGGTCCGGTTTCCTGAAGGCCAATATTTCTGTGATCGTCGGACAGCTCTATTCCCGCACGGATGTTCGCCGGGACGGGGCGTATACGATCTTCTACATGGGCATCAATCTGGGGGCTGCGCTCGGCTCGCTGCTGTGCGGTTGGCTCGGCGAGACCTATGGCTGGAGCTACGGCTTTGGCGCCGCTGGCGTGGGCATGCTTCTCGGATTGATCGTGTTCGTGCTCGGCAAGCCCCTGTTGCTCGGACGCGGTGAGCCGCCCAATCCGGAGCGCCTCCTGACCAAGGTCGCCGGATTGAAATTTGAGTGGCTGATCTACCTCGTGGGTGTTGTATCCGTTGGCGTTGTCTGGTGGCTTGTCCAGAACCAGAGCGTCGTCGGCTTCCTCCTCGGCGGCGCAGGACTGGTGCTTGTGATCTATATCCTCGCCACCTCGGTGATCCGACTGAAGCCGGAAGAACGGGATCGCATCTTTGCTGCGATCTTCCTGATTTTCGGATCGATCCTGTTCTGGGCTCTGTTCGAGCAGGCGGGTTCGTCGCTGAACCTTTACACCGATCGCTATGTGGATCGTGCCGGCGTGCCGGCGTCGGTCTTCCAGTCGGTCAATGCCATCTACATCGTGTTGCTGGCGCCGCTCTTTGCGTGGCTTTGGACAACACTCGGCCGGAAGAACCGCGAGCCATCCGCCCCGATGAAGTTCGGCCTGGCAATGATCCAGCTCGGGTTCGGCTTCTTCGTGCTGAAATGGGGCGCGGAAGCGGCCGGCATGGAGAATGCCACGCCGGTCCTGTTCATTTTCCTGATCTACCTGCTGCACACGATGGGCGAGCTCTGCCTGTCACCGGTGGGTCTGAGCGCGATGAACCGCCTTGCGCCGGCGCATATGGCATCGCTGATCATGGGCACCTGGTTCTTCGCCTCGGCGACCGGCAATTTCGCTGCCGGTCTGATCGCTGCAGCAACCGGTGCCGAGAAGGCGTCCGGCGCAGGCGCAGCCAAGGAACTGGTGCTGAGCGTGTACCAGACGATCGGTCTGTGGGCGGTTGGCTTTGGAATCGCGGTGATGCTCGTGTCGCCGCTCATCCGTTACCTCATGCACCTCAACACACTGACCGACGAGCCCGGCGAAGCCGAGGAACTGGCCGCGTTCGCGGAATAGGCTTCATCTGTGCCCCGAGACAAGAAGAAGGGCGGCCCCGCGAGGCCGCCCTTTTTGCTTTTGCCGTCTGGTCGCCGATCAGTAGTTCGGCGGGATGAAGGCGTCGACGGGCAGTCCGCGATTGATCCAGCCATCGCCAGCCTCTTCATTGCCGCTCATGCCTTCGGAAATGTCGTATACGTGAGAGAAACCGGCGGATTCGAGCTTCTGGGCTGCGGCATGCGACCGTGTACCGGACTTGCAGATCACCGCAACCGGCGAGTCCAGGTCGCCCTGGACGGCGCCGCGTGCCTGGGCAACGAAGTCCGTGTCCTGAAGGGTTACGCCATAGGCGTCGCGCGGCATGCCGGTCATCGCCCATTCCGTCGGTGTGCGGACGTCGAGCAGGACGAGTTCGCCCTTCTGGACCAGTGTGAACGCCGTATCCGCCGCCAGGCTGTTTTCGGCGAAAGCGCTTCCCGACACCAGCAGGGCGCAGGCCGCTGCCCCTAAAATCGATCGATACATGACTGTCCACTCCACACGACATGTCCGGTGCGCGGCCGCTGCGCGATTCCGGAACATGGCGAGAAAGTGGCAAAACGAGGCAGGCCCGGCAAGCCCGGTTTTCATTGATGACAGAAAATTATCCTGCGCCGCCAACGGTCAAGGCACCCACCTTGAGGGTTGGCTGCCCGACGCCCACCGGCACCGATTGCCCGGCCTTGCCGCAAACGCCGACGCCGTCATCCATGGCGAAATCGTTGCCGATCATCGTGACGTCCTTCAGCACGGTCGGGCCATGGCCGATCAGGGTCGCGTTCTTGACCGGGGCGACGACCTTGCCGTTCTCGACAAGGTAAGCCTCCGTGCACTGGAACACGAAATTGCCGGACGTGATGTCGACCTGTCCGCCGCCGAAGTCGACAGCCCACAGACCGCGCTTGATCGAGGCGACGATTTCGTCCGGGTCCGTGTCGCCGCCGAGCATGATCGTGTTGGTCATCCGGGGCATGGTCTGGGATTCGTAGCTTTCACGCCGGCCATTGCCCGTCGGGGCGACACCCATCAGGCGGGCATTCAGGCGGTCCTGCATATAGCCTTTCAGGATGCCATCCTCGATCAGGACATTGCGCTGCGTCGGCGTGCCCTCGTCATCGAAGGAGAGCGATCCGCGCCGGGCCTCGATCGAGCCGTCGTCGATCACGGTGACGCCCTTTGCCGCGACCTGCTGGCCGATCTGCCCGGCATAGACGCTGGTACCCTTGCGGTTGAAGTCGCCTTCGAGGCCATGGCCGACCGCTTCGTGCAGCAGCACGGCAGGCCAGCCCGGTCCGAGCACGACTTCCATCTCGCCGGCCGGGTCCGCGATGGCCTGCAGATTGACCGAAGCCTTGCGGATCGCGCGGCGGACCATCTCCTGCCATTTTGCAGGCTGGATCCAGTCCTCATAGGCGGCGCGGCCACCGGCGCCGGTGCCGGCGGATTCGCGGCGGCCATTCTCTTCCAGCGTCACGGATAGGTTGAGGCGCACCAGCGGGCGGATTTCTGAGAATACGGCGCCGTCCGGGCGGATGATGTCGACTTCCTTGTGGCTGCCGGCGAGGGTCACTGAAACCTGCACGACGCGCGGGTCCTGCGCACGGGTCCAGGCATCGATCTCGGCGAGCAGGCCGGTCTTGTGGCCGAAGTCGGGGGCGGATGTCGGGTCGACGGGGGCGTAGAGTCGCCGGTTGGTCGGCACCGGGCCGGCGGCCAGCTTGC
>JBGSKI010000003.1:0-2982 GCA_041741315.1 Hyphomonas sp.
CCGGCGCCATCCATTCGCGCCCCGACCGGGCGGTCGGCAAGGCTGTCGAGCCAGGCGCGGGCATGGTGCAGGGAACGGTCGAGGGCGTCGGTCATGGGGATCTCCGGGAACGGCGTGTTGTTGCGCGGTTGGGCACCGGCCGCCACCCGGAAATTGCGATTGTGCAGCGGCGGGCACAAGGGCGGTCGATTTGGCATTGATGCGGTTTCGCATTTGCCGCTAAACCCGCCGCATGATCGCCAAGCGCAAATCCTTCCTCGTGGCCATGTCCGGCGGCTCCGGCTCCGGCAAGTCGACCCTCGCCGAGGCGCTCCTGGCGCACCTGCCGGAAGGCCAGGCCCGGATGCTGGGCGAGGACGCCTATTACCTGCCGATGAGCCATTACGGCGACCCGAAGACCGAGGACGAGCGCAAGGCCCTGGTGGCGGGGATCAACTATGACGACCCGATTTCGAAGGAAGTGGATCATCTGGTCCGCGACCTCAGGGCGCTGAAGGCGGGGCAGGCCATCGACCAGCCGATCTATGACTATGACCGCCATGACCGCAGCGTCGAGACCCGGCATATCGAACCGGCGCCGATCCTGATCCTGGAGGGCATCCACGCCCTGTCGATGCCGAAGATCAAGTCGCTGATCGACCTGTCGGTCTATGTCGACACGCCGGACGATCTGCGGCTCGCCCGGCGCATCCGGCGGGATGTTGTGGAGCGCGGCCGCAAGGTGGAAGGCGTGCTGCAGCAATACCTGACCACGGTGCGCGCGGCGCATTACCGCTGGACCTATCCGGCGAAGTTCGAGGCCGATCTCGTGATCGCCGACGAGGGCCTGCCGGCCTATGGGCATATCCGCCCGCCGGAAGAGGCGATCGAGCGGATGATCGCGCCGGTGCTGGCGCGGCTGCAGAATCTCGGATTGCTGACGAGCTAGGGGCGCACTGTGCTGCGGCCTGTCCCGGCGCGCAGGCGCAGGTTAGGCTGGGCCATGATGCGCGGGTTTGCCCTTGTGTTGACCGGAATGGCGCTGGCAGCGAAGGCGGCTGCCGGGTGCGATCTCGATCTGGCGCAGCGGGGCACGGCGGTGGCCGACTATGTCGAGGCGGTGGGGCCGTGCCTTGTCACCTATCCGGACGGGTATCGCGCCGATGCGGACATGGAGCAGGACTTTCTCGACCGCCTGAATGCCGAGCGTACGCAGCGCGGGCTGACGCCGCTGCGCCTGCGGGCAGGGCTGGTCCCGGCAGCGCGGTTCCAGAGTCTGGACATGGCGTATAATGACTTTTTCGGCCATTCCGGGCCGGACGGGCGGACGGTTTCCGGCCGGGTAGCGGCCTTCGACCGGCGGGCGCTGATCCAGTCTGTGGCGGAGAATGTCGCCATGGTGTCGGTTTCCGGGGGCTATTGGAATTTCGACCGGGATGCGCCGGGGCGGCTGCACCAGAACCTGATGGACAGCGAAGGCCACCGGCACAACATTCTCAATCCGGATGTTACCGATGTGGCGATTGGCGTGGTGCGCACACGGCATGGCGTGTGGCTGACACAGGTGTTCATGGAACTGGCCGGGACGCTGCCGCAGGACCTGCCGGTGCGGATGTCAGCCGGAGAGACGGTCAGGGGCGTGCCGGCGCTGCGGGAATGGACGTTCGGGCGCTATGAGGCGGAACGCGGCGCCGAGGATTTCGTGCCGCTGGGCGGCGGCGTGCCGGCCGGGATGGCCGGGGATTTCGGCCTGACGGTGTATGCCACGATGCCGGGCGAGACGCGGCTGAAGACTTACCATATCCGCCTGCCGGGCCCGGCGGTGACGGTGGGCGGCAGCAATTAGAGGAAGCCCGCGATCTCGTCGAAGGGCTTCTTGATCAGGGCGTGTTTCGGGACCATTGCGCCGTCCACCGGGTGGCCCGCAACGAGGATCAGGAACGGTTTTTCCGTGTCCGGACGGTCGCAGAGGCGGTTCAGGAATTTCATCGGGTTCGGCGTGTGGACGAGCGTGGCGAGGCCTGCTTCGTGGCAGGCGGCGATCAGCAGGCCGGTGGCGATGCCGACGCTTTCGTGGATGTAATAGTTCTTCTGGTCCTCGCCGGCGCGCACGCCGCCGCGGCGTTGGGCGAAGATGCAGATCAGCCAGGGCGCGATGTCCATATAGGGCTTGTCGGCATCGGTGCCGATGGGCGCGAGGGCGGCGAGCCAGTCCCCGCCCGCCTTGCCGGCATAGAAGTCCCGCTCCTCGGCCTCGGCGGCGAGGCGGATCTCGCGCTTCCTTTCCGGACTGCCGACGCAGGCGAAGTACCAGGGCTGGTGGTTGGCACCGGAGGGCGCCGTGCCGGCGGCGCGGATACAGGTCTCGATGACGGCGCGCGGAACCGGTTTGTCAGAGAACTGACGAACCGAGCGGCGGGAGGCGAGGCGCTGGTGGAAGGCCTCTGCGCGGGCCTGCATCTCTGCTTCGGGCAGGAGGGGCCAGTCCGGCAGGGGCACATGGGAATCGGGCGAGGTTTTCATCGCCCGATCCTAATATGGGCCGGCCCGGCCCGCCAGCCATTCACTCGTCGGAGTCGTCGCGGTATCGGTCAGTATCCAGCACATATTTCGAGGCGGTGCCGGCAAAGGCGATATGGTCCGGCGTCATGTAGATGCGGTCCTTGCGCAGCACCGGAGAGACCCAGGAGCCGGTCTCCTTGGCCTGAGACACGCCGAGACGGCCGAAATAATAGAAATGCGGATAGTCGAACCCGACCGAGAGTCCGAACAGGTTTGCGGGCTCCACGGCATCGCCGAGCAGGGCATGGCAGTCCCATGCGGCCTTCGCCGCCTCCCCGGCAAGCGCGTCGGTATCGCCACGCACATAGAGCGAGAATTCGGAATTGTTGCGTGTGTCGAGGCCGGAACCGGCCACCAGCGCCGACGGCTGGTCGCGCCGGCAGCCCTTCTGGCCGAGTGCGACCATCACGTCCTGCCCGATGAGGGGGCAGGGCGGGTCGG
>JBGSKI010000004.1:0-7663 GCA_041741315.1 Hyphomonas sp.
ACCATCGAATCGAGAGTACTGCTCGGCCAGCTCCTTGACGACCTCGCCCGCACGGCGGGTCTCACTCCGGACCGGGTCCATCCCCACGCGCTGCGCCATGCCTACGCCACCCACCTGCTGCAAGGCGGCGCAGACCTGCGCAGCGTGCAGACCCTGCTCGGCCATGCTGACATCGCCACAACCCAGATCTATACGCACGTTCTCACCGACGAACTTGCAGAATTGCTCGAAACCGCGCATCCGCTGGCCACAGCGCCGCGTAGACCGGCAAAGCGATAGGAAACCTGTGATGAGAACACTCTTTCTGGCCGCCACTATGGCGGTGCTCGCCGCCTGTGCCACCCATTCCGAGAAGCCTACGCCCCGCGTCACTCCGGCCGATCTGGTCCGCGTCTCCGGCGAGGGCTGGACCGGCACGCTCGTCTACCGCGACTACAGTCCGCCTTTCGGCGAAGTCACGCTCAAGACCGACGTCGATATCAGCATGACCACGGACGGCCTGATGCTCGCCATGCGCTATCCCGACGAGCCATCGGCCAATTCCACCGATATCCTGTCGGTCGGTGCCGGGGGCACGAAACTCGGGGGCGATCCGGTCATTTCGCGCCGCAAGGACGGCAAGACCGTGTATTTCACCACGCGCGCCGATTGCGACGATGATGGCACGCCGGCCACCTGCGAACATGTTTATACGTTCGGGAAGAAACAGTTCGGCATGCGCAAGACGGTCACCTTCAAGGATGGTTCGGCCAGTTTCCAGCGCAACGCCTATACCTATACCCGCTGACCTGAAGAATCCCCGTTGCACGGCGCGCCCTGACGGCGGATATATCAGGCGTGCCAGCGTATGCTGGTGTTGCACCGGATGATCAGACCATGGGCCGTTTCCTTAAAGCGCTCGTCCCGACGATCCTTCTCACAGAGATCGCTGCGCTCACCTTTTTCACGGCCACCTGGTCGATCCTCGCAGAAATGCATTTCGGCAATTCGGTCATTTTCGGCGGCGAAGTTGTCACGGCGCTCGGCGTTGCGGCCATTGCAGTCGCAGTGTTCCGCCGGGCCTACAGGTCCGAAGGCCTGATTGCCGCCCGCGCCGCATCCGGCGACTGATCACCCGGCGATCGTACCTGATCGCGTCTGTATCCAGAAGGCATGGATGACGCCCGGCAGCCAGCCGACCAGGGTCAGCAACACGTTCAGCACCAGCTGCAGGCCGATGCCTTCCTTGAGGGCGACAGCGAAGGGCGGTAGCAGGATCGTGATCAGGATCATGACAAGAGACATGTGCGGAGTCCTCGGGTTGGAGCGTGTTTCAAGACTACGCCTCCCGGCCTTGCCCGTTCCCCCGCTTCACCAGTTACGACCCCTGCGCCAAAGTGCAGTTTGACGCGCTGCAGCGCAGCATTTACCCCTGAGAAAATTTTCAGGGGTTCGACATGTCGCAGAAAACACCGCGCAACTTTTTCAAGCCGCTCGCCATCGGCGCGCCGGACCCGCTGCGGGAGCTGCCGGTCAAACTCGAGCGGATGATCCATTTCGTGCCGCCGCACCTCGACAAGGTGCGCGCCAAGGTGCCGGACATGGCCCCCGGCGTCGACGTGATCCTCGCCAACCTTGAAGACGCCATTCCCGCCGATGCCAAGGATGCCGCCCGCTCCGGTGCCATCGAAATGGCCAACATGTATGACTGGCAGGCCAAGGGCACCGGCTTCTGGAGCCGGGTGAACTGCCTGAACTCCCCCTGGTTCCAGGAGGACGTCTCGCAACTGGTGCTGAACGCCGGCCACCAGCTGGACGTGATCATGCTGCCCAAGGTCGAGGGCCCGTGGGACATCCATTTCGCCGACCAGTATGTCGCCCAGCTGGAAGCCAAGGCCGGCCTGACCCGCCCGATCCTGTTCCATGCCATCCTCGAAACCGCCGAAGGCATGGCCCGCGTCGAGGACATCGCCCTTGCCTCCCCCCGCATGCAGGGCATCAGCCTCGGCCCGGCAGACCTTGCCGCGAATCGCAAGATGAAGACGACCCGCGTCGGTGGCGGCCACCCCTTCTACCGCGTGATCGATGACCCGACCGGAGACGGCAGCCCGCGCGCCAGCGCCCAGCAGGACCCGTGGCACTACACGATCGCCCGCATGGTCGACGCCTGCCGCATGGCCGGCATCAATGCCTTCTACGGGCCCTTCGGCGACATCGCCGACCTCGACGCCTGCGAGCAGCAGTTCCGCAACGCCTTCCTGCTCGGCTGTTCCGGAACATGGTCGCTCCACCCTTCGCAGATCGCCATCGCCAAGCGCGTCTTCTCTCCGGACCCGGCCGAAGTCCTCTTTGCCCGGAAGATCCTCGCCGCCATGCCCGACGGTACCGGCGTCGCGATGATCGACGGCAAGATGCAGGATGATGCCACCTGGAAACAGGCCAGGGTGATTTCCGACCTTGCCGATCTCGTGGCCTCGAAAGACCCCGAGCTCGCCGCCGCCTATTCGGCATGATTTGGCCTTTTGCGGCCTTGATCTCGTGCTAGGCTGATCCATCGGTCGGGCTCCCCCCGCCACAGGAGAGGCAACATACGATGCGACACGCGCTGACAGCATTACTGGTCCTGGGCACAGCTGCCCTGCCCGCCATGGCCGACGAAGTCTGGTCGACGCCCTTTGGCGAGGTCATCTATGAGGACGAACTGCCGACCGGCGAAGCGGTGCTGACCTTCCCGGAAGTCGACGGCACGACGCGCAGCGCGGCCTATCTGCAGGGCATGGCCGGGGTCTACACGGGCCGCACCTATTTCGAAGGCGTCTGGGTCGAACCGTCCACCGAAGGCGACTGCCCGGTCTCGATCGCCCACCCGGAAACCGGAGAACTGACCAATCACTGGGGCCGTATCCGGATAATTTTTACCGAGCCGGATTTCCCGTCCGGCTGGGTCGCCCTGCGCGGCGATTGCTTCGACGACATGGACCAGTACCTCGTCGGCAAGCCGGTTACCGGGGAGTGACGCATGCGCGCCGGTCTGATCCTCCTCGCCCTGTCGTTGGCCGCCTGCTGCTCGGCACCTTCGGGACAGGCGCTTGCGCCGGAGGCACCCGCCGATCCGCCTGCCGTCCAGCCCGCTGACATGCCCGCCTCGTTCGAGGACCGGGAGAAGGCAAAGACGGACGCCCTGCGGCAGGGCGCAAATACCTATGACCAGACCTGCGGCCCGCTGCGGCGGACGCTCGACGCCGTGCCGCTGCCGGACAGCATGCGCCAGCGTGTGGCGCAAAGCGATGTCGCCAAACTAGGCGGCGCCCCGCATCCGCCAATTCTCTTGGCCGGAACAATCCCCCTCACCGCCCGGCGCACAAGTGCCGTCTGCGACCTTGTCTTCGATATCGACGAAACCGGCACGCCCCGCACACCCGAGGTGCGCTGTTCCGATCCCAGCCTCGAAACCCACGCGCTCGCCGCTCTGGAAACCACGCGGTTCGAGCCCTATACGCTGAACGGCAAGGCCCTGCCGGTGTCCGGTATCCTGATGCCCATGGAGTTCTGCATCGATGAGTAAGCATCTCGTGGCAACGACCGGCTACACGCCCCACCTGCAGGCCTGGTTCGACTGGATGGATGGCGACCACTCGCCCGCCGGCCTGTCGGCGCAGCTCGCCGACGACGTGGTATTCAAGAGCCCGGTCGTGCACACGCCGCAAGAGGGCAAGGCGATCACCCTTGCCTACCTGACCGCCGCCGGACAGACGCTCGGCGGCGACTCTTTCCGCTACACCCGCGTGTTCGACTGCGGCGACAAGGCCGTGCTCGAATTCGAGTGCGTGATGGATGGCATCAATGTCAACGGCATCGACATGATCGAATGGAATGACAAAGGTCAGATCACGGAATTCAAGGTCATGGTCCGCCCCCTGAAAGGCATGCAGGCCGTTCAC
This sequence comes from Hyphomonas sp., assembly GCA_041741315.1. Lineage (GTDB taxonomy): Bacteria > Pseudomonadota > Alphaproteobacteria > Caulobacterales > Hyphomonadaceae > Hyphomonas. Next base: position 3,921 of record JBGSKI010000004.1, read on the forward strand.
GCCGCGATGGGGGCCATGCTGGCCAGCATGAAGGCCGGCGCGTGACACCTCCTACCCTGGTTACCGAACGCCTCACCTTGCGTCCCATGCAGGAGGCGGACTTCCCCCATGCCGCCGCGATGTGGGGCGACGCGGACGTCACGCGCTTCATCGGCGGGGCGATCCGTCCGCCGCAGGATGTCTGGTTCGCCATGCTGCGCGGACGCGCCATGTGGGACATCAAGGGCTTTGGCTTCTGGGTTGTCACCGACACGGCGACCGGTGCCTTCCTCGGCGAAGCGGGTTTTGCCGACTTCAAGCGCGGCATGGACCCCGACCTGTCGCAATGGCCGGAAGCCGGCTGGGCGTTTGGCAAGCCGGCATGGGGCAAGGGCATTGCCAGCGAAGTCATCGCCGCCACGCATGCCTGGCTGGACAGCGTGCGACCCGGCGATTCGGTCTGCATTATCGATGACGAGAACGCCGCATCCCGGCGCGTCGCGGAAAAGTCCGGCTACGGATTCTGGCAAACCTCGGAACTGCGCGGCAAGCCGATCAATGTCTACAGGCGCAGCGCCGCCTAGCTCGCCTTGCGCTCGATCACGTCATTGCGGGTGTCCCAGCCGCGCAGCAGGTCCATGAACTTGTCGTGCGGCAGGCCCGGCGAATACAGGAACCCCTGCGCCATGGTGCAGCCGCGCCGGCGCAGAAAATCTGCCTGACGCTCGGTTTCGACGCCTTCGGCCACCGTCTTCAGGCCGAGCGTTTCCGCCATCGCCAGGATCATCTCGACAATCGCCGGTGCCTGCTTGTCGGCCTCCAGCGCCATCACGAACTGGCGGTCGATCTTGAACACATCGAACGGCAATTGCGTCAGCATCGACAGGTTCGAGTGCCCGGTGCCGAAATCGTCAATCGCGAGCTTCAGGCCAAGCGCCCTCAGCGGCCGCATCACGCGCGCCACCTTCGCCGGTTCCGACACCGCCATGCTCTCGGTAATTTCCAGTTCCAGCTTGTTCGGTGACAGACCGGTCCGGCGCAACACATCCAGAACCAGTTCGGTCAGGTCCACGCTGACGAACTGGCGCGGCGACACATTCACCGCGACGCTCACGTCATAGCCGGCCGAAGTCCAGATCTTGGCGGATTTGCAGGCCGACTCGAGGATCTGTTCGCCGATCTGGTTGACGAGGCCGGTTTCCTCCGCCAGCGGAATGAATGCTGCCGGTGAGATCATCTTGCCATTGGTGCGCTGCCAGCGGGCGAGCGCCTCTGCCCCGACGATCCGGCCGGTGGCGAAGTCGATCTTCGGCTGGAACACCGCGCGGAACTCGTGATTGGCCACCGCTTCGCGCAGCTCCGCTTCCAGCATGTACTTGCCGCGCGCCACGCGGTTGAGGCGCGGTGAGAAGTACCGGAACCCGTAAGCGGATTCGGCGCGCACCTGGCGCAGGGCGAGTTCGGCATGGCGGACCAGCTTCTGGCTCGAATCGGCATCTTCCGGCGCCATCACGATGCCGCCCGACACGCCAAGCGACACGGCCTGGCCCATCGCATCGAACGGCTGGGCAAATGCCGCCCGCAAGGCCCGCGCCATGCCCGAGACATTCTCCCGCGACAGGGCGTTCGGCAGGTAGATCGCGAACTGGTCGCCGGGCAGGGCCGCAATCAGCGCATCCTCCGTGCTCGCAGCGATCGGGGCTTCCAGCGCCGCCAGCGCCTCGGTCAGGCGATTGCCGGCGGCCCGCAGCAGCGCATTGGTCACCGTATGTCCATGCCGTTCAGCCACCCGGTTCAGGTGGTCGAGATCCAGCAGGAAGAACGCGGCCGGTGCATCGAAGGTCGCCTTGGACAATGTCCGCTCGATTGCCGCGTCCAGCGCGATCATGTTCGGCAGTCCCGTGCGCGACTCGATGAAGGCCACCCGGCGCAATTGTTCGTTTTCCGAGCGCAGCCGGCGCACCGCGCGCGTCGCCGCAATCCGCAACTGGCGCAGTTCCATGAAACTCATCGAGCCGAGCTGGGTCGATGCGTCCTGCCTTGCGTCGTTCAGGTACTCCATCACGCGATTGAGAATCTGCTGGAAGCCCTTGCCCAGGAAATACAGCACGCAGGCAGCGGTGATCGCGGCCACGACCATCATCACGACCAGCAGCGGCAGGGGCGACGCGAAGTCGTTCCATGCAAGTCCCATGAAGGTGACGCGATACGCCTGTTGGATCGCGGTGAGCCCCACGAACAGCGCGCACGCCGTCAGCGCACCGGCCACCCCCCCGAACGCGGGCAGCGTCATCGATCCGAAACTTCGCTTGAAGAGCGATGGTTTACGCAAGAGGTATCGGGTCCCGATTCGGTGGAAAGCGTGGTCGTCCGTGGAAAGACTCAGCGAATATGTTTAGAAATCAGTGAACAAACTGCGCTAGCTGTAGCTCCGATTACACCCTATATGGCCCCACATGACCTCTGCACGCACCGCCTCGATCAGCCGCAAGACCAGGGAAACCGACATCTCGGTGACGGTTAATCTCGACGGCACCGGCAAGGCCGATGTCGCCACAGGCATCGGCTTTTTCGATCACATGCTGGAAAGCTTCTCCAAGCATTCCAGCATCGACCTCACCGTGCGCTGCGCCGGCGACCTGCACATCGACATGCACCACAGTGTCGAGGACACCGGCATCGTGCTCGGCCAGGCCATCCTGAAGGCGCTCGGAGACTTTGCCGGCATCACCCGGTTCGGCCACGCCTATATCCCGATGGACGAGACCCTGAGTCGCGCCAGCCTCGACCTCTGCAAACGGCCCTATCTGGTGTGGAAAGTACAGTTCTCGCGCGACAAGATCGGCGAGATGGACACCGAATTGTTCAAGGAATTCTTCCACGCCCTCGCCGGGAATGGCGGCATGTGCCTGCACGTCGAGAACCTCTACGGCGAGAACAGCCACCACATCATCGAGAGTTGCTACAAGGCCACGGCCCGCGCCCTGCGCGCCGCCATTACGGTCGACCCCAGGCTCGGCGGCAAACCCGCCAGCACCAAAGGCAGCCTGTAAGGCGGATCGGGCGTCCGCTCCGCAGGCGGGCTTCGCTAATTGATGCAGATGTATTCCTTGCCGTCGTCGGGATAGCTGAATCCGCATTTCATGTAGAAATCGAATTTTCTCCACTGCCCGGCTTCCCAGTCCGCCAGCGCCCGGCGGCGTCGGTCGGCCTCGAAATTCGCCTCCATGTCCGCCCGGACCGCCGAAACATTTGCCCCCATGCGCTCGGCTTCGAGGACGAACGCATACCCGAGTTCCTGATTCTTTCCGAGTTGGCGCCAGCGGCCATAATACATATTGGTCCCGATCACGGCCCAGGCCTCCGGCACGCCTTGCTCGGATGCGTAGGTGTAAAGGTCCAGCGCACGCCCGTCCGCACCGATCCGGTCGAGGTATCGGGCAAACCGCATGATGCCGGGCAGATCGCGGCGGCGCACGAGTTCCTCATAGGCGGTGATCGTGTCCTGCCGGTCGGCCATGCCGTCGGCCAGATCGGCAATCACGCCGGACGGCAGGGTCGCGAGCAAGGCTCCGGCAAACCAGTCGACACGTCCGCCAGGAACTTCGATACCGGAACAGGACGATGGCGGCGGGGCGACATAGTTGACGCGCCCCATTGCCGTGAGTTCAGCCTGAAATGCCCAGGCGCGCACATCGCCCGGCACGGTGACCAACCGGCCATTGGCTGCCGCCTGGAGCACGCCGGCATAGCAGGGGGCACCG
>JBGSKI010000005.1:0-12032 GCA_041741315.1 Hyphomonas sp.
CCGCCGCCACCCCCTCCGCCACCTCCTCCTCCGCCACCGCCGGCTCCGCCGACCGAGGCACAGTCTGGACCGGCAGTGCAGTGCGCAAACCTGAACCAGAGCTTCGTTGTCTACTTCGAGTGGGACCGCGCAGACCTGACCAGCCAGGCAGCCGCAGTGATCGACCAGGCCGTGGCAAACATCCGCTCCGGCAGCGGTTGCGCACCGAGCTCGGTGTCGATCGCCGGTCACACGGATACGTCCGGTGGCAATGCGTACAACGAGCGCCTGTCGCAGCGTCGCGCCGATATCGTGGCTGATGCCCTGACGTCGCGCGGCATCGACTCGGCCCTGATCTCCAAGGTCGCAAAAGGCGAGTCCGATCTGGCCAAAGCAACGCGTGATGGTGTGCGTGAACCTCTGAACCGTCGTTCGGAAGTGGTCATCACCGTTCAATAACGGTTGAATAACTCTTGAGAGCGGCCCGGCAGAGATGCCGGGCCGTTTTTGTTTTTGGGCTGCATGTGCTGGCCTTGCGGCAAATCGTTTCCTGTGAAACCAAGAGCCATGCTCGAACTCAGTAAGCTTAGCTCGCAAGACTCCGCCGTGATCGAACGATTGACGGCGCATCGTGGCGTCATGGTCGACCGGACATGCGCCTGGTCCGGGGTGAACACCGGCAGCCACAATCTCGCGGGCCTCAAGACGCTTGCGCCAATGCTAGCTGACGCCTTTTCGGCCCTGGACGCAGACGTCAGACTCGAACACGGCACGCCGTTCGAATCGGTCAACGCCGCCGGCGTCCAGGAAGCCTCCGAAACCGGCCAGATCGTCCGCGTCTCTGCGCGACCATCGGCGTCGTTTCAGGTCGTCCTCTCCGGCCACTATGACACCGTCTTTCCCCCCGGCACATTCGAAGGCATTCGCGATCTTGGCGGCGGCGCCCTGAATGGCCCGGGCCTTGCCGACATGAAGGGCGGGCTTTGCGTCATGCTGGAAGCCCTGCTGGCCTTCGAAGCCGGACCCTTCAAGGACCGGCTCGGTTACCAGATCGTGATCACGCCGGACGAGGAAATCGGCAACCTGTCCAGCGCCACGGCCCTGACGGAGGCCGCGCGGAGTGGCGCGCATATCGGCCTCACTTACGAACCCTGCATGGACACCGGTGCAATGGCCGGCGGACGCAAAGGGTCAGCCGTTTTCGACATCGTGCTGCGCGGCCGCGCCGCGCATGCCGGTCGAGCCAAGGAAGAGGGCAGGAGCGCCGTCGAAGCTGCCGCCGAACTCGTGCTCGGCCTGGAACGCCTCAACGGCCAGCGCGACGGCGTCACGGTGAATGTCGGATCGATTGACGGCGGCAGCTCCGTCAACATCGTTCCGGATCTCGCCATTGTGCGATTCGGCGCGCGTGCACCCGATGCAGACGCCGCGGCGTGGACCACGGATCAAGTCACCAAATTGCTGGCGCAGGCTTTGCGCCGGGATGGCATTTCCGGCCACATGCATGGCGGGTTCTACCGCCCTCCCAAACCGCGCAACTCCGCCCAGCAGGCTCTGTTCGATGCGGTTCGCGCCACCGGCACAGCCATCGGGCTGGATCTCGAATTCGTTGACACCGGCGGCGTGTGCGAAGGCAACAATATCTTCGCCGCTGGAGTGCCCAATGTCGACACGCTAGGCGTCCGCGGCGGCCGGATCCATTCCAGTGACGAATTCATGATTATCGACAGCCTGCCGGAGCGCGCCTCCCTGTCTGCATTGATCCTGAACCGCCTCGCCGACGGCCGGCTCGACGGCGCCGCGATCAAGCGGATGATGGGGCAGTAGCATGGCCACGACATACGTCATGCGGCCGGCGCGGCTGGACGACCTTCCGGCGTTCATGCAACTCGCGGAAATGTCCGGACCCGGATTCACCAGCCTCCCGGTCGACGAACCGATCCTGCATGAGCGGCTCGAAAAATCCGAGCGCGCCTTTCATGGCCGCCAGCGCCACATAGAGTACGGCAAATACTTGCTGATGATGGAAATCGTTGAGACCGGCGAAATCGTCGGCTGCTCTGCCGTCAAGGCAGGGACGGGAATCGACCAACCTTTCTTCAACTACCGTGTCATCACGCTCGCCCAGGCGAGCCACGCGGCGGGCAACATGCGTTTCGACATGGATGCGCTGGTGCTGACCAATGAATATGTCGGCTATACCGAAGTCGGCACCCTGTTCATCAAGCCGGACCATCGTGGCGGCGGGGCAGGACGGCTCGCGGCGCAATCCAGATACCTACTGATGGCGGCGGCGCCGCAACGCTTCGGCGACAAGGTGCTCGCCGAATTGCGTGGCGTCGTCGACGATCGCGGACGCTCGCCCTTCTGGGATTGTCTTGGACGACACTTCTTCCGGATGGATTTCGCCGAAGCAGACCGCTTGTCCGCGACAACCGACAGCCAGTTTATCGTCGACCTGATGCCCCGCTACCCAATCTATGTCGACTTGCTCCCGCCGGAAGCTCGGGAAGTCATTGGCCGCTGCCATTCCGACGGCGTCGGTGCCTACAAGTTGCTGCAATGGGAAGGGTTCGATTTCGATCGCACGGTCGACATCTTCGATGGCGGCCCGCTGGTTGCCGCCCAAAGACGCCACATCCGCACCATTCAGGAAAGCCGGACCGGCAAAGTCATCGCCGGAGATGTCTCGTCCGATCCGGACGCGCGGCGGGGGCTCGCCTCTACGGACGCCTTGCCCGATTTCCGCACAATCCTTGCGAAATCGGTCGTGATGCGGGACGGCACCATCATGCTGGACCCGGTCACGATTGAAGTGCTCGGTATACGGATCGGCGACCCCATCAGAGTCTGGCAAAGGGACGCATCATGACCGAAGGCGTATACATCGACGGGAAATGGACAGCCGGCGCAGGGCCGGTACTCCAGAATCATTGCCCCGCCACCGGTGAAATCGCCTGGGAAGGCGCAAGTGCAGACGCTGCGCAGGTTCATGCGGCGGCAGATTCGGCCCGCCGCGCATTCCAGCACTGGTCCCGCTTGCCGCAGTCCGGCCGGACGGCCGTGCTCGAGCGGTATGCGGCCGAAATCGCAAGCCGGATCGATGACATCGCCACCACGATCAGCCGCGACATGGGCAAGACGCTGTGGGAATCGCGCTCCGAGGCGGCGACCATGAAGGCAAAGGTCGGCGTGTCGATTGCCGCGCAGGTGGAGCGCGCCGGCACCAGTTTCAGCAAGGCGGATTTCGGATCCAGCCACCTCTCGCATCGCCCGCATGGCGTGATGGCGGTGTTCGGCCCGTTCAACTTCCCGGGCCACCTGCCGAATGGCCACATCGTGCCCGCGCTTCTGGCCGGGAATACTTGCGTCTTCAAGCCTTCCGAACTCGCGCCCGGTGTTGCGCGCCTGATGGCCGATGCGTTCGAGGCGGCGGGGCTTCCCCCGGGTTGTCTCAACATAGTCCACGGCGCACGGGATACGGGCGGCGCACTGCTGGATGCCGACATCAATGGCGTTCTGTTCACGGGCTCCGCGTCGACCGGGGTGCATTTCCACCGCCATTTTGCGGGACGTCCGGAAGTCATCCTTGCCCTAGAAATGGGCGGTAACAATCCGCTGATCCTGTGGGACCCGGCAGACGTCGATGCCGCCGCCGACATCGCCGCGCAGTCGGCATTCCTGACGACAGGGCAGCGTTGCAGTTGCGCACGCCGGATCATCCTGCCAACCGGCGCCTGGGGCGATGCTGTCATCGACGCCATCGTCGCGCGTGCGAAAGGTCTCACCATCGCCGCGTGGAATGAAGAACCGGCCTTTATGGGCCCGCTCGTTTCGGAACGCGCGGCGCAAGGTGCCGTCGCCTTCCAGGACATGCTGGTCTCCAAAGGCGCCCGCCCGCTGAAACCGCTCGAACGCCTGCAACGAGGTGGCGGATTCGTCTCCGCCGGTGTGGTGGACGTCACCGCAGCGACCGGAATTCCGGATGAGGAATTGTTCGGCCCGTTGATGCAGGTCCTCCGTGTCTCAACATTTGACGACGCCCTGCGCGCGGCGAACAATTCCCGGTACGGCCTGTCCGGCGGCCTTGTCAGCGACGACGATGCGCTCTGGGTGCAGGCCCACCGGGAAATGCGCGCCGGTATCCTCAACCGTAACCGTCCGACGGCCGGCGCGAGCGGATCGATGCCGTTCGGCGGGCCGGGCCTGTCCGGAAATTTCCGTCCGGGTGCGTACTATGCGGCCGACTATTGCGCCTGGCCGCAGGCGAGCCAGGTGTCCGACCAGGCGACGCGCATGACGGCCACCGGCTTCCCGAAATGACCGCCGTCGAAGCCAATTTCGACGGCCTGATCGGCCCCAGCCACAATTATGGCGGCCTGTCGGATGGCAACCTCGCAAGCTCCAGCAATGCCGGAGACGTCTCCAACCCGCGCGAGGCCGCCCTCCAGGGCCTCGAAAAAATGCGCCTTCTGGCGCGCAGCGGCCTGACACAGGGCGTGCTGCCGCCGCTCCCGCGGCCCAACTTCGCATTACTCGCCTCTGCCGGGTTTGCCGGGACCGACCGGCAAATGATCGAACTGGCCGCTTCGCAGGCACCGCGCCTGCTGAAGGCCGCCTATTCGGCCAGCAGCATGTGGACGGCCAACGCAGCCACCGTGTCTCCCTCAGCAGATACCTCTGACGGACGCCTGCACCTTACGGCGGCTAATCTCTCGACCATGCTGCACCGCTCCATCGAGCATCTGGACACGGCGAAAGTTCTGTCGGCCATCTTCGCGAAAGAGGGCGGAGGCATTGTCCACGCCGCCTTGCCGGAGCATTCCGATTTTTCGGATGAAGGCGCCGCCAACCATGTCCGTCTGTGTGCAGAACACGGCGCACCCGGTGTTGAGTTCTTCGTCTATGGCCGCGAGACCGGCGAATCCATTCACGGCTTTCCCGCCCGGCAGTGCCGCCTTGCCAGCGAAAGCATCGCGCGCCACCATGGCCTCGATTTCGCCCGGACGGTCTTTTCTCGCCAGTCGCGCACCGCCATTGATGCCGGTGCCTTCCACAATGACGTGGTCTGCGTCGGCGCGCTCGACACGCTTTTCTTCCACGAATCGGCGTTTTCCGACACGGCTGGCACTTTGACGGCGCTCCGGCTCGCGGCAGAAAACCTGTTCGACCTTCAACCCGTCATGGTGCCCGACAGTGCTGTTCCGCTGAAGGATGCCATCCGGTCCTACCTCTTCAATTCGCAGCTCCTGCAGATGCCCGGCGAAAGCCGTCTCGTGCTCGTCGCGCCAATGGAAGTACACGATACGCCGTCGACCCGCGCCTATTGCGACACGCTCCAGGAAAGTAACGGCCCGATTGGCCGGGTCCAGTATGTCAACGTGCGCCAGTCGATGCGCAATGGCGGCGGCCCTGCCTGCCTGAGATTGCGGGTTGTCCTGACCGATGACGAGCGCGCCGCCTGCCATGCCGGTGTGTTCCTGAACGACGCGGTGATCGACGCGCTTCAGTCTGCCGTGCGCGACCATTACCGCGACAGGCTCCAGGCCGCAGATCTCGCCGATCCGGATTTCGCAGACGAGTGCCGCGCCGCACGCGAAGCCCTGCTGACAATCCTCGGACTGGAGATGCTCGCATGATCCGCCTGTATGATTACTGGCGCTCGTCCGCCGCCTACCGTGTGCGCATCGGGCTGAACATCAAGGGTCTGTCCTATGAACAGATCCCGATCAACATCCTTCCTGGAGCGGATGAACAGAAGACTGCCGCCTATCAGTCCGTGAACGCACAGGGCCGCGTCCCGTCCATCCAGGTCGACGGCCGCATCTCTGGCCAGTCCATGGCCATTCTTGAATGGCTGGAAGAGACCTATCCGGCTCCTCCGATCCTGCCGTCCGACCCCTGGATGCGCCTGCAGGTCCGGGCCTTTGCAGACACCATCGCCTGCGACATTCACCCCCTGAACAACCTCTCCGTGCTCGCCGTTCTGCGCACGGATTTTGGCGCCGGAGAAACGGCTATCGCGACCTGGTACAAGGACTGGATTGCCCGCGGCTTCACTGCGCTCGAGACCATCGCGGCAACGCTTCCGGGCACTGACTTCCTGTTTGGTGACGCGCCGACGCTCGCGGAAATTGCCCTCATCCCTCAGGTCGCGAACGCACGGCGATTCGATACCGACCTGTCCGTATTCCCGCGCCTGATCGAGATCGAACAGAAATGCCTCGCCTTGCCTGCCTTCCACAAGGCTGCTCCGGAACAGAACAAAACTTAGGCGCGTAACGTCGCGCGGTCAGTTATCGTCCGAATCGTCCCGGCGCTCGTCCGTGTCCCCCGGCCGGCGGATATCGATGATTTCCACTTCCTCCAGGTCGCCCAGCGGCTCGGCGATCTTCTGCGCATTGCTTTCGAGCCACGCAAGAAATGGCCCGGCCGGATCCGCTCCGAGGCCGGAATTCTCCGCCAGCGTCAGCAGGCCGTGACTCTTGCTGACCTGTAGCGGAACAATGCAAGTGCCATCGTCCACAAGGTGTGCATCGCAATACGCCGCGCCGGTTGTCACGCCAGCATCCACGCCACTCGCCTCCAGCGCATTTGCGGGAGTCAGGTCATCCGTCTCGAGTACATAGAAGCCGCCAAATCGCGCCCGCAGGATCGCATCGGATCGCAGCATGTCGAGAATGCCCGAGGGCACCGGCGCACCCGCCACGATCACGAATGCGCGGCCGCGATTCTGTTGTTTCAGGTACAGCTGGAACGCCCGCGTCAGGTCATCGTTCCTGGCCTCTTCCCGGAACAGAGGGGCATACACCGTCCCCAGCTTCGAGAAGGCGTCTTCCAGCGAGCGCCCCTGCAGCCGCGCCTGCTGTTCACGTTTGTCGAGCTGGGCGCCGGTCCGGGCGGAGAGTTCCGCCGCCTGATCGATCAGGAACACGTCGATGTTCCATCCCGCTTGCCAGACGGCCGGAGGCGCCTCCTTCGGCACGACCGACCAGCTGGCGAAATCGCTGTAGCTGAGCGGCGACAGCGCGAGCTTGTCAGGACGGTTCAGGACGTTCTGCCAGAGTAAAAAGAATCCGATCAGGGCTGCTGCCACAGCGCCCAGCAATTTCATGTTTCGCGACATATTGAATTCCAGTGCCAGCCTACGCTTGGGGCGGCACGGCTTGTGCCAACCCGGAATAATTTGGTTGATCGACAGACAACTGGTCAATTGTGGTGGATTTTAGATGCGCCAGCAGGCCCGGTGACCGCTCGTCGAGCGCTCCTTCGCGGATCAGTTCGCAAAGCCGCCGATTCAAGCTCGCCACGTCCTGTTCGTCTCCTGCACCGGTCAGAGCCATCAAACGGTCCTGCTCCTTCGCTTCGGCAGCGGGACGCTGCTGCAGTTCCCGAATCACGGTGCCGAGGACGTTCGAGGCCACCCGCGCGTGAAAGGCGGCATGCCCGGACAGTTCCGGCGCAGCGCGCTCGTCGATGAAGCGCTTCACCGCTTCGATCAGCTCTACAGTGGATGGCCCGTCATACATCTGCGCTGAGCCTTTCGAGCAGGTTGACCAGGTCGATCTCGGTCTCCGAAACCCGGCGGCCAATCGCGGCGCGCTCGACGCTCGGGTCTGAACCGGACCGGTAGGACTGGTACATGATCATGCACATGATGCCCCATTTGAGGCTGCCCAGCGTTTCCCACCAGTCGATATCCCTCGGCCGGATCATCGGGCCTCCTGCGGCGGAATAGGCGTCCAGCAGGTCCGGAAGGTCGCCGAATCCGCCGACCCGTTTGTCGCGGTGCCCGAATCGCCAGGAATTAACGCACACCCAGGCAATGTCTTCCCTTGGGTCACCAAAATGGGCGAGTTCCCAGTCGAGCACCGACACGAGTCCGCTTTCATCCACGATCAGGTTGCCGAGCCGGAAATCGCCATGCACCAGGACGGTGGGCAGGGGCTCCGGCGCATGCCGCTTCAGCCAGGACATCGCGAGTTCGAACACCGGCCGTGGCAGGTCCACGCCGCGATAGATGGCCTCGTACTTCTCAAGCTGGCTGAGGCCATCGCTGGAGGGCAGGTCCGGCAAGTCTTTCCGGTCGATGGAATGGATGCCGGCCAGCGCGCGCCCGCACTGCGCCGCCAGTTTTGGGCGCGCCTCCACAAAGGCCGCATCCCGCAAAATCCGCCGCCCGAGCGTCTCACCGGCGATTCGCCGCATGATAAAGGCTTCGCCCATATCCGATCCGGCGGCGAAGACTCCCTCCACCGGCGGTACCGGCACACCGGCCAGCGCGGCGCGCTCCAGCAGCTTTGCTTCGATGCCAAGGCCAATCGCCTCCGAACTGCGGGCAACCGAAACCCCGCCCGGTGCCCGCCGCAGAATCAGCCTGTTCTCGTCGTTGCCGGCATGGACTTCGAAGGCCCATGTCTCCTGGCTCGCGCCGCCGGACAGCCGCTGCAGGCCCGACACGGCGCCATGCGGGCCAAATGTCGCCTTGGCCCAGTCGCCAAGTGCTGTTTCGATCTGGTCAGCGCTTCCCATCTTCGCCACAATTGCAAGGAACAAGAGGCGCGCCAAGCGGTTCCGTGGCGGCACGGCGCGGGGACAGGTCGGAAGGGGATCAGATGGCACGCAAGCCGAAAAAGGATATCGGCATGCTTCCCGTCGAGAAGCCAAAGGGAGTCAGCGCGTTCGCTTGGCTCCGGGGCCGGTTCTTTGCCGGCATGTTCATTGCCGCGCCGATCGTGGTGACCTTCTCCGTCCTGCAATTCGTGATCAGCTATATCGACAAGCGGGTGGTGCCGCTGCTGCCGGCGGCACTGAAACCGGAAACCTACCTCAACTATGCCGTGCCCGGTTCAGGCCTGATCGTGCTGGTCGTGTTCCTGACCATCCTCGGGGCGATCACCACAAACCTGATCGGCCGCTCGATTGTCGGCATCACCGACCGCGTGCTCAGCCGCATCCCGATCGTCCGCTCTGTCTATTCGGCCTTCAAGCAACTGGTCGACGTCTTCGCCAACAATCCGACCGACCAGTTCAGCGAATGCGTCCTGATCGAGTATCCGAAGGCAGGAACCTGGTGCCTCGGCTTTGTGGCATCGCCCGCCAAGGGCGAGTTCCGGGCGAAGCTCGGCCCCGATTTCGTCGGCGTTTTCGTCCCGACGGCGCCTAACCCGACGTCGGGCTTCATCATGTTCGTCAACCGCAGCGAAGTGATCCCGCTGGCCATGTCGGTGGAGGAGGGGGCAAGGATGATCCTCTCGGCGGGCCTCGTCGTCCCGGAATTTCCTGCCGTGCCAACAACCGGCCAGGACCCGGCCAAAACCATGCCGGAAACGGACGCTTAAGAAGCCGCCGTCACGCGCGGAGCCATCAATTCCCGTACCAGCCGCAGCGCATTTCCGCGCGCACTCTCAAGCTCCGGATCGGCATTCACCAGCGCCTCGGCATCCTTCGCCGCGATCTGCAGCAGCCCGGAATCACCCGGCAACCGGATCACCCGGAACTCCAGAGCCCCGGCCTGCCGCAAACCGAGCACATCGCCCGGACCTCGCAGCCTGAAATCGGCTTCCGCGATCTCGAACCCGTCTTCGGTCTGGCGCAACGTTTCGATCCGCTCCCGCGCCACATCGCCAAGGGGTGGACGGTAGAGCAACAGGCAGAAGGATGGCTTGTCGCCGCGTCCCACCCGGCCGCGCAACTGGTGCAGCTGCGCAAGGCCGAACCCTTCCGCGCGCTCGATCACCATGATCGTCGCTTCAGGCACATCGACGCCCACTTCGATGACGGTCGTCGCCACCAGCACGCGCGTCTTTCCCGACCGGAAATCCTCAAGCGCGCCATCCTTCTCGGCCGCCTTCAACCGTCCGTGCACCAGCCCCACCGGCACCTTCAATTGCTTCTGCAACTGCCCATGCCGGGCCACGGCGGATGAATCGTCTTCCTCGACATCCACTTTCGGGCAGACCCAGAACACCCGCTCGCCGCGCTGCACCGCCCGGCCGACCGCATCGACGACTTCATCCAGCCGCGTGTCCGGAACCGCCCGTGTCTCGACGGGCTTCCGGCCTGGCGGCTTCTCGTCGAGCACCGAAATATCGAGGTCGCCATTCACCGCCTGCGCCAGCGTCCTCGGTATGGGAGTGGCGCTCATCACCAGCATATGCGGGCTGGCCGATTTTCCGGCGAGCCGCATCCGGTCGGCAACCCCGAACCGGTGCTGTTCGTCGACGATGATCAGTCCGAGCCTGCGAAACTGCACGGCCTCCTGAAACAGCGCATGCGTACCCGCGACGATCTGGATCGATCCGTCGCCAAGCCCCATCAGCGTCGCTTCGCGTCCGCTACCGCGATCCCGTCCGGACAGTGCCGCAACCGAATATCCCAAAGGCGACAGCAGCATTGCGAGGGTCTCGTACTGCTGCCGCGCCAGCACTTCGGTCGGTGCCATGAAGGCCGTCTGGAAACCGCCCTGAGCGGCCTGCACTGCGGCCATCGCCCCGACGAGAGTCTTGCCTGAGCCCACATCCCCCTGCAGCATTCTTCGCATCGGCGACGGCGTCGCCATATCGCGAGAAATTTCATCGAAGGCCCGCGCTTGCGCGCCGGTTGGCTTGTAGGGCAGGGCAGCCGTCAGGCGCGCAATGGCTTTCTCATCCTGTGGAATACCAGGAGCGGACCTCCGCTTTCGTGACACCCGCGCCAGGGCGAACGCACTTTCGCGCGCCAGCGCCTCATCATAGGCCAGCCGTTCCCGCGCCAGGTCGAGCGCGACTTCGTCATATGCCTCCGGCGCATGCAGCGCTTGCAGCGCCTCGTCGAACCGCTTCCAACCACGGGATGCCACGAGCGCCCTGTCCGCCCATTCCGGCAGATCCGCCGGCACCAGCTCCAGCGCCCGGACGATCAGCCCGTGGATCTTGCGGTTGGTCAGCCCCGCCGTCAGGCGATAGATCGGTTCGACCGGCGGCGGCGCTCCGCCTTTCTCCGGATCGATCACATAGTCGGGATGCGTCATCTGCCGCTCGCCGCGATAGTCCTCGATACGGCCCGACACGATCCGCGTCTTGCCGACAGGGAACTGCCCCTGCAGCCATCGCCCGTCCGCCCGGAAATAGGCCAGTGTCAGAAAGCCTGTACCATCGAACAGCTGCACCCGGTGCGGGGACTTGTCATTGTACGGTGCCTGCAGCGCATGCACTTCGCCCTGCACCGTCGCGACTTCCCCGAATTCCGTCTCTTCGATGGTCGCGCGGACCCGCCGGTCGACCCAGCGCTCCGGCAGGTGCAGCAGCAGGTCCCACACCCGGTCGCCCCCCACCAGGTTTGCCAGCAGCGGCTTCAGCTTCGGGCCGACACCCGGCAGCGTTTCAAGGCCGGCAAACAGGGGAAAGAGTCGCTCGTCTCGCATGCTGTCAAACCTAGAACTCCACCTGCCATGGCACAACGCCGCGTTTGCGGACACGCCGTTTGGCTCTAAGGGGACGTGTCACGGGAGATCCAGATGGACGCACGCCGCCGCAAGCTCAAGTTCCGCGCCTGGCGCCGGGGATTCCGCGAGATGGACCTGCTGATGGGCAGCTTCGCGGACGCTCACATCGAAAGCTTTGACGAAGCCCAGCTCGATGCCTTCGAGGCGCTGCTCACGGCACCGGACTGGGAAGTCTACGCCTGGCTGATCGACCAGAAAGACGTGCCGGATAACCACCGCAGCTCGGTTCTGGACCAATTGATCGCATTCCGATACGCCGCGCAGGCCGGTTGAGCAGGCCGCAAGGTCCGGGCTCGCGGCTGACGTGCGCCTGAAGGTCCCCGATGACACCTGTCGATCTGCTGAAGAACCTGAGTGAACCCGCCGCCATTGGGGGCGCGCCCTTCGGTGCGGACCTGATCGCGTTCTGCGAGGCGCTGTCGCAGCGGGGCGGGATCGGCCTCTATGTCGCCCGCGACGACAAGATCGCTGCCACGGCCCGGCGCATGGCCGAGTTCTGCGCGCCCCGGCTCGACATTGTCGACCTTCCGGGCTGGGACACGCTGCCCTATGACCGCGTCAGCCCGTC
>JBGSKI010000006.1:0-4951 GCA_041741315.1 Hyphomonas sp.
GTGATCGACGCTGCCCGCCAGCACGTAGGTGATGGTCTCCATGCCGCGGTGTGGATGCCACGGGAATCCCGCACGGTAGTCGTCCGGGCGGCCGGCGGGAAGCAGGCGCCGCATGAGCGAGACCGCTGCGTCAGGGCCGCAGGGCTCGCGCATGATGCGGGCGTTGCGCGCGCTGAAGGATCGGCGCATGGCGGCCATGCTGATCCTCGCTTTCGCTGCCAGCATTCCATACGGGGCGGTGGTCGGGGTGTTGACCGCTTGGCTGACGCAGGAAGGGATCGACACCAATACGATTGGCGTCCTGTCGCTGGTCACCATTGGATATTCCTTCAAATACCTGTGGGCTCCCCTGTTCCAGACCCCGCATGGCGTGCCGTTCATCCGGGTTGGCGGACGGCGGTCGTGGCTGATCCTCTGCCAGGCGGCGATCGCCATGTTGCTGATCGTGCTAGCCGTGTCGAACCCGCCGCAGAATATTGGCTTTGTGGCCCTTGTCTGTTTCGTCATTCTGATCCTCGGCCCGACGCACGACATCATCCTCGATGCCTGGCGCATCGAGGTTGCCCGGTCGGATGAAGACCGTGACCTGATGTCGGCGCTCTACCAGTTCGGCTACAAGTCCGGCGGATTCATCTCGGGCTTCATTGCGCTGCTGGTGGCCGCACGGTTCGGCTGGATCGTGTCCTATGTGATGATGGCATCGTTCATGGGCCTGACAGTGCTCGGCAGCCTGCTGGCGCCGGAGGCGGCCTCGAGCCTGCGCCCGAAGACGACGCGCCTGTCCTTCCTGCCGTCGGTCCCGCACCGCGAGGCCATGCCGGCGGTCGGCTTGGTTGCAGCGTGCTGGTCCGCCGCCTTCCTCATGATCGGCATCTTTGCCGTTCAGCGCCTCGGGTTCGGTACCGGCATCTCGTCCAGCAAGTTCGTGGCAGACCAGGGTCCGCTGATCGTCCTCCTGACAGTCATGGTGCCGGCCGTCGTTGCAGCGGTCCTGCTGACGCGCAACCGCGCCGAAGCAGTCGATGCGCCGCTCTTCCTGGACGGGCAAAGCCGCACCGTGAAAGTGACGGCGACGCTGTTCCGCGCCATATTCGATCCACTGATGGACCTGATCTACCGCCTGCGCTGGTGGACCATCCTCGTTCTCGCCCTGGCGCTGACCTACCGGTTCACCGATGCGGTGTGGGGATCGTTCGCCTATCCGTTTTACCTGCGCAGCGATCTCGACGCGCTGGGCCACACGCTGGACGACGTGGCCATCGCGTCGAAATTCTTCGGCGTGATCGCCACCATTCTCGGCTCGCTTCTGGGGGCGACCCTGATCGCCACGCTCGGCCGCATGCCGGTGTTCTTCGTCGGCGGGATCATCGCGGCCGTGACAAACCTGCTCTATGCTGACCTTGCCGCCGGCGCGCAGGGCATGGACGCCTTCCTCGCCTTCATGCACCTCGACGGTCCGCTGGTCGCCTTTGCCGATGCGGCGGCGAAGCTGCAGCCGCACGCAATCGAACTGCCGCCTGATCAGGGTCAGCGCATGGCGCGGCTGATGATGACGATCTTTGCCGAGAACATTGCCGGCGGCTTCGCGCTGGTGGCGATGACAGCCTATCTGACGGCGGTGGTGAACCCGCGCTTTGCGGCCGTCCAGTATGCGTTGCTTGCCTCGCTCACCATGCTGATCGGCACGCTGGGGCGGCCCTGGCTGGGCGAGATGATCGAGAAGAACGGATTCCACGATGTCTTCGTGATCACCTTCTGGCTGGGCGGTGTGGCGGTAGTGCTCAGCCTGATCGAATGGTGGCGGCAGGCGCGCGAGGCGAGGCAGAAGGCGGCGGGCTGACCTCTTCTGCACTCTGGCGCGCGGCGGCGGACGCGTTTACGCTCCGGCCAGACCCAGCCGGAGGACGCCCGATGAAAGCCCTGATCGCCCTTGCCCTGATTGTCCTTCCGGTCGTGGCCTGTACGACGCAGGCGAATGCACCCGTCGTGGCAGGGGAGACGCGCAATGAGTCGGATGTCGCCGCCATCACCGCGATGCTGAATGCGCAGGACGAGGCCTGGAACCGGGGCGATATCGACACCTTCATGGACGGTTACCTGCGCTCGCCGGACCTGCGCTTTGCCTCGGGCGGGACAGTGACGCGCGGCTGGGACGAGACCAATGCCCGCTATCACCGCGTCTACGGCACGCCGGAAAAAATGGGCAAGCTGGTCACCACCGATTATGAGATCGTGATCCTCGCGCCAGACGCCGCGATTGCGCACGGACACTGGCAGCTGGAGCGCGACGGCGACGCGCCGTCAGGACTTTACACACTGGTGCTGCGCAAGGCGGACGGGGAATGGAAGATCATTTCGGACACCACGACCTCGGCGGACTGACGGCCTGAAAACGCCCCAATTGAGCGTCTTGGCAGCCCGGCGCTTTGGCGGCAGAAGGGCAGGCAGTCGCGTTCAGCCGGGGAGAGCAGCATGACCCATTTCAACGGCGCTCCGAGTGTCGAGGAAACGATCGGCGGATTGCAGCGCGCGGTGGAGCAGGCGTGGTTCCGCAATTTCATCACCGGCCTGATCATCGTCAACGCTGTCATTCTGGGTGTGCTGACCTATCGCAATACCTTGCCGAAGGACCTGGTGATCGGTCTGGAAGTGTTCGACCAGACGGTGACTTTCGTGTTCGCCGGGGAAATCCTGATCAAGCTCGCCGCTTACCGGCTGAACTTCTTCCGCGTCGGCTGGAATTGGTTCGACTTCATCGTGGTCGGCATTTCGCTGGTGCCGGGCGGTACAGCATTTTCCGTGCTGCGCGCGATGCGGGTGCTGCGCCTGCTGCGCCTGTTGCACATCGTGCCGATGATGAAGCGGATCACCGAGGCGCTGATGAAGGCCCTGCCGGGCATGGGTGCGATCATCGCGGTGCTCGGCCTTGTCACCTATGTCGCCGCCGTCATGGCGACCAACATGTATGGCGACAGCGAGAACGAGGAAGTCTCGCAGCTGTTCGGCGACCTGCCCAGCTCGGCCCTGTCCCTGTTCCAGGTGATGACCATGGACGGGTGGCGGTTCGAAGTGGTGCAGAAAGTGATCGATGACGGGCATCCGCTGGCGTGGCTGTTCTTCATGGTGTTCATCTTCATCGCCAGTTTCGCCATCCTCAACCTGTTCATCGCACTTGTCGTGGACTCGCTCGCGGCCGAGCAAAAGGCCGTGATCGAGGGCAATTTCGAGGAGCTTGAGGAAGAGATCGAGGAGGAACTCGACGAGGCTCAGGACGAACGCGAACAGATGCTGATCCTGTTGAAGGACATGCAGAAAGAGCTCCGCGAGCTGAAGGCTGCGGTGGGCCGGCCATAGGCGGTGCCGCTCCGGTTTGAGCTGTCGATCACGCACGTGTCAGTGCGTCTCTCTCCCATGCCGCAAAAATCCTGATATACCGGTTTTGCGATGAACCTTTGGTCGAAACTCCTTGAGGGCGGCAAGCGCCTGTTCGAACCGGATCCCGAGCGGGACACGGCGGTCGTGGCTGGCGACTTCAAATGCGCGCCGGACCCGAATGACGTGGACTTCACGGCGGCCGTGGTCGGCCTCGGGGCGAAGCTCGCCAAGGCCGACGGGACAGTGTCGGACCGCGAGATCATGGCCTTCTCGCGAGTGTTCCGGTCGGCGCCGGAAGATGCCGACAGCGTGCGGCGGGTGTTCAACATCGCCCGTCAGACCGTGCGTGGCTACGAGGCCTATGCGCGGCGGATCGGCAAGCGCTATGGCGACCGGCCGTGCCTGCTGGAAGGGGTGATGGACGGCCTGTTCCAGATCGCCGGGGCGGATGGCGCGGTGACGCAGGACGAGTTGGAATACCTCGAAACCGTGTCGGAGGCGTTCGGATTCAGCGAGTCGACTTTCCGCCGCATAAAGGCGAGTCATCTGGGGCCGGACCGGGGCGATCCGTACCATGTCCTCGGCGTGGCGCACGATGCTGCGTTCGACGAAATCCGCGCCGCCTATCGCCGCCTGATGGCCGACCACCACCCTGACAGGGTCATACAAATGGGCGCTCCGCGCGAATTCGAGGAAGCTGCGCATTCGAAGGCGGCGGCGATCACGACGGCGTATGCGCAGATCCGGACCGAGCGGGGACTGACCATCCGGCCCGATTAGCAGGCAGGGGGACAGATTGGCACGTTTCCGGCAGCACAATGCGTTGACGTGCCGGGATGATGCATCCATCTTGAAGCGGTACAAGGGACACGCCTGATGACACAGACCGCGAGCGGACCGTTCAGATTCGACTTTTCCGGCGCCTTGCGCCGGGGGCTCGCGCTGTTGGCGTCGCTGGTGATCGGCATGATGCTGGTGCTGACGGCAGGCGTAGTGGCCGTGATGACGGCGATTGCCGGCCTGCTGCTGGCTGCGGCGGCCCTGGTGATGCGGTTCGTCGGCCAACGTCCGGCCCCGATGGGGTCTGCGCCTGACGCAGCAGAGACGATCACGCTGGAAGCCCGGCGCACGCCGCGCGGCTGGACCGTCGAATAGGGCCGTATAACCGGGGGCCTCTGCCGCTGGAACCTGTCCATAAAAGTGTTCAGAAAACTGTTCCGAAAGAGTCCCGACAGGCGGGGATTCTGTACATAAGATCGGGACGCTTGCGGGCCAGGACAAGTTTCAGTTGACGCGGGTTCGCTACATGTGTAGCGATAGGGCGACGCAAATAGCGAGCCTGTCATGTCGCAACCGAATTCCTCCGAACTCGCCGTCCTGAAACATCTCTGGACCGCCGGTCCGCAGAGTGCCCGCGAAGTGCATGACGCGGTTGGGCCGGGGCAGGACTGGAAGCCCTCGACGACGCGCACGGTGATCGCGCGGATGGAGGACAAGGGCTGGGTCGCCCGGGCCGACGTGCACGGCATGGTTGTATTCACCGCCGCACTCGACCGCACCGCGACGCTCGGCGGCC
>JBGSKI010000007.1:0-1973 GCA_041741315.1 Hyphomonas sp.
CCGGACGGCAGGTTCACGACACCGAGATCCTTCCAGTGCACGCCATGCCGCGGCACGCCGGTGCCGAGCGCCTTGGCACAGGCCTCCTTGGCGGCAAAGCGCTTGGCATAGGTCTCCGCCGTGCGCTTGCGCCCGCGCGCCAGCGCGATCTCGCGTTCGGTGAACACGCGCTGCTCGAATCGCTCGCCAAACCGCTCCAGCGTCTGCTCGATCCGTTCGATATTGCAGAGATCGTTCCCGATACCGATGATCATGCGCGCGCCTCGTCCATCAGACGGCGCATCTGCCGGATCGCCGCGTCGAGGCCGATGAAGATCGCTTCGCCGATCAGGAAGTGGCCGATGTTCAGTTCGGCAAGTTCCGGGATTGCCGCGATCGGGCCTACATTCCCAAAGGTCAGGCCATGCCCGGCATGCGGCTCGATTCCGCGCCGGCGGGCGTCCTCGGCCGCAGCCTGCAGGCGCGCAAGCTCGGGTGCAGCGGCCTCTGCGCCGCCTTCGATCCACAGCTCGGCATACTTCCCGGTGTGCAATTCCACGACCGGCGCGCCGAGTACTTCGGCAACAGCGATCTGCACGGGGTCTGGCTCAATGAAGAGCGATACGCGCGCGCCGGCGTCGCGCAGGCGTAGAACGAGAGGCGCAATCTGGTTGTGAAGCCCGGCGACGTCGAGGCCGCCTTCGGTCGTGCGCTCCTCGCGCTTTTCCGGCACGATACAGGCCGCATGCGGACGAAACATGCATGCAATGTCCGTCATCTCATCCGTCGCGGCCATTTCCAGATTGATCGGCAGGTTGGAGGCCGCCCGCACCGCCTCAAGGTCGCCGTCCCGGATGTGACGGCGGTCTTCGCGCAGGTGAATGGTGATGCCATCGGCCCCGGCTGCTGCCGCCAGTTCCGCCGCGCGCATCGGATCGGGATGCGGCCCGCCCCGCGCATTGCGGATCGTTGCTACATGATCGATGTTCACGCCGAGGCGGAGCCGCCCGGTCATCAGGCGAGACCCCGTGACCCTGGCTTGATCGCCGGAATCCCCCGAAGTTCCGGGGGCAAATCATCGGCGGAATAATCGGGGAAATCCACCGCCGCAAGCGCCACCAGCTCGCAGCCGACATCGGCCCGGCCGTTCGAGCGGTCGATGATGCACGCCCCACCGACAACTTCGCCCGGCAATCCCTGCAGCGCCTCGACCGTCTCGCGGAACGAAAGGCCGGTCGTCACGATGTCCTCGGCGATCAGCACACGCTCACCCGCAGCAATCGAAAAGCCGCGCCGGAACTGAAGCTGCCCGTCAACACGCTCGGCGAAAATTGCCCGCGCGCCGAGTTGGCGCGCCAGTTCATAGCCCGGAATGATCCCGCCCACGGCTGGCCCGGCGACCACGTCCACCCTGCCGAACTTCGCGGTCACCTTCTTCGCCAGTGCAGCGCACAGCTTCTCCGACTGGGCCGGTTGCGAGAAGACGAGCGCCTTCTGCAGGAATACCGGGCTGCGGCGGCCGGAGGAGAGGATAAAATGCCCCTCCAGCAGCGCGCCTGACTCGCGGAATACCGCGAGCACGTCTTCATTGTTCATTTTCGCCCTCCAGGTCGCGCACGGCCCGGTCGACCACAGCGAGCGACCGGAGCGCGGCCAGTATCTGCGACAGGCGCTTCAGGTCTTCAACCTCGATTTCCATCAGCAGCTCGATGAAGTCGGCCTGCCGGTCCGCCGTATGGATGCTGACAATGTTGCCCTGCGCCTGCGCCACCGCCGCGCACAGCTTTGCCAGCACGCCGCGCTCATTGGCGGCGTTGATGCGGATGCGCCCGACGGCCATTGCGTCGGTGCGCGCCAGCTCCGTCCAGTTCAGGTCGACCCAGAGGTCCGGCCGGTCGTCGTATTCAGCCAGCTTGGAGCAGCTCGCAATGTGCACCACCACGCCCTTGTCCGGCACATGCACGCCCATGATCCGGTCGCCCGGCACCGGGCAG
>JBGSKI010000008.1:0-2237 GCA_041741315.1 Hyphomonas sp.
CAAGCGACGCCGCCACAACGACGGGTCGCGACGCCATCTGGGCCAGAACGGCGCGCAGGTCTTCGACATAGGCCTCGAACGTGTACCGGCCGTCGTCCGGCCGATCGCTTTCGCCATGGCCGCGCAGGTCGATACGGATCACGTGGCGGCCGGCCTGGGCGAGCGCCTCCGCAACATCGTCCCACACGCGGCGCGTTTGGGCACCGCCATGGATCAGGAGGACGGCGGGATCATCGGGAGACCCGGCTACTTCCCCGCGCAACGCAATGCCCGCAAATCCCTTGAAACTGACCCGCGGCATTGGTGTGACAGGCTCCCTTCGCTCGCGCGCTGGTGGCGGCGCGGTGTTACAATGACGCCATGTCGATCAAGAGACGGTACTTCACGTCCCCCTTCACGACACGGTCATAGGCCGCATTGATATCCTGAATCGAAATAACTTCCACGTGCAGGTCACATCATGCGCGTGGAGGGACGCGATCGCACCAACGATCACCATCGTGCCGTTGCGCGGCAAGCGGGCCAAGACAGGGCTTGATGGCTTCTGTTGCACCCTTGGTGGCATAGGCGGCGACGTGCATGTGGGCTTCCTGCATTTCTGGTTGCAGGCATGCTCGCATGCGGCACCCCGGGATGTCCATGCGCGGGCAGTCGTTGCCTAGCGGAGCGGCCGGTCGTCGGCATCGTCCAGCAAGATGCGATAGGCGGCGCCATCCGGATCATCGAACTGGCCGGTGCGGATCGACCAGAGGAACGCGACGAGACCGATCGCACCGAGGAAGAGCGCCACGGGAATGAGATAGGCGATGATGCTCATGCGATCCGGTCCGTCACTTCGCGCCGCAGCGCGTTCAGGGTCACGACAAGCGAGGAGGCCGACATCGCAATCGCCGCTACCAGCGGCGTGACGTGGCCCGTCACTGCGATGGGGATGGCGATCAGGTTGTAGAGTGCGGCCAGTGCGAAATTCTGGAGCATGGCGGACCGCGCGGCCTTTGCTTCCTTCAAGATGAACGGAAGGCTTCCCAGGCCACCCGCATACACGGCGTCGCTGGCCGACTGGCTGACGTCGATGGCCCCACCGGGAGCCACTGAAGCATGCGCCAGCGACAGCGCCGCCGCGTCGTTGAGACCGTCACCGACCATCAGGACATGCTTGCCCTCGTCTCGCAGCGTTTCGAGGCGTGCAACTTTCCCGCCGGGCTTTGCCCCGGCGATCCAGTGCGTCACGCCGAGGGATTGCGCCATCTGCCGGACGGCGGACTCCTGGTCACCTGACACGATTTCTGTTGTGATGCCGGACGCTTCGAGGCGGCGGATGGTTTCGGCAGCGCCTTCCCTCGCCTGTTCCTCGAAATGGAACGCGACCGGAGGGGCGTTTCCGGCGGAGAGCCAGAGGACCGGTCCGGTTGCTTCCGGCGCCTGACGCGCACCGGTCCATTCCGCCGAACCGAGGCGGCAGGTCTTGCCATCGATCACGGCTTCAAGGCCGAGTCCCGGGAACTCCCTGACCCCCTGGGCGACCGACCCCGGTCCGGCTGCTGCTGTAAGGGCGCGGGACAGCGGATGGTGACTGGCACGGGCAAGGCTGGCGGCGAGGGACAGGTCTGGCAGGTTCTGATCGGCTGCAACGAGCACGGGTTGGCCCAGCGTCAGCGTGCCGGTCTTGTCGAAGACGACATGGTCGACCTGGGCGAGGCGTTCGAGCGCATCACCGGATTTCAGGTAGACACCCTTGCGGAACAGGCGCCCCGACGCGACGACCTGTACAACCGGAGCTGCCAGGGCCAAGGCGCAGGGGCAGGTAATGATCAGTGTAGAGACGGCAATAAGGATGGCCTTGTGGACGCTGGCACCGGCGGTGAGCCAACCGAGGAAGGTCAGAGCAGCGGCCGAGTGAACGAACGGAACGTACAGCGACACGGCACGGTCCGCGATGCGGCGATAGGCTGTGCGGCGCTGTTCGCCCGCTTCCAGCATCCTGGAGATGTCGGACAGCAGGGAATCTGCCGCCGCGTTGACGGCCCTGCCTTCCAGCGCTGCACCGGTGTTGACGGTGCCCGCAAACAGGCGTGCGCCCGCGGTGACGCGGCGCGGCAGGCTTTCGCCGGATACCAGGCTCTCGTCGATTTCCCCTTCGCCCGCCATCACATCCATGTCGATAACGGCCCGCTCGCCAGGAGCCAGCAGGATCCGGTCGCCGGGCAGGATGTCTTCGGCACGCACCGCACCGGGCC
>JBGSKI010000009.1:0-2625 GCA_041741315.1 Hyphomonas sp.
CGGCTGGAAGCTCCTGCTCGGTGCCATCGAGGAGGCGGTCGCGGCGGGCCTCCCGATGCGGGCCCAGGTCGCGCCGCGCCCGGTCGGGGTCCTGCTCGGGCTCGAACTGACCCTCAACCCGTTCAGCGCGCACCCGTCCTACGCCGGGATCAGCCAGGAACCGCTCGAAATCCGGCTCAAAGCCATCCAGGATCCGGCATTCCGGTCCCGCTTGCTGGGCGAGGAACCGGCCACAGACCATCCATTCCTGCGCGTCATGCTGCGCAGTTTCGGCAGGATGTTCCAGCTTTCCGACCCGGTGAACTACGAGCCCGGACCGGAGCGCACCTTGGAATACATGGCCCGCGAACGCGGCACGAGTCCCGAAGCCGTTGCCCTCGACCTGATGCTGGAACGGGAGGGAAAAGGCATGCTCTACCTGCCCTTCCTGAACTATTCACAGGGCTCTCTCGACGCGGTGAAGACCATGATGGAAAGCCCGGCAACCCTGCCCGGCCTCTCCGATGGCGGCGCGCATGTCGGCATGATCTGTGATGGATCCTTCACCACGACCATGCTGACCCATTGGGTCCGCGACCGCACAAGAGGCGGCCGCCTGCCCCTCGAATACCTCGTCAAACGCCAGTCCCGCGACACCGCCCACTGGATCGGCCTGCACGACCGGGGCGTCATTGCAGAAGGCTACCGCGCCGACCTCAACGTGATCGACCTTGCGAACCTGAAGCTGCACTTGCCGGAAGTCATCCATGACCTGCCCGCCGGCGGCCGCAGGCTGATGCAACGCGCCTCCGGCTATACCGCCACAATCCTCAATGGCGTGATCACCCATCGCAATGATGGCCCCACCGGAAGCCGCCCCGGCCGCCTCATAAGAGGGGCGCGGGCACTGCCAATTGCTGCAATTGCTGCAGAATAGAGAGTTTTGTAAAGGGTGCTTGACAACGCCAAGTTTGCTTGTCATATTGTCAAGGTCACTTGATAGGAGGATGACATGGCCCAATTCAGCTTTCGCGCCGCAACCCGCCGTTACCACTACCTCTTCTGGCCCCTCATGGCGGCCTATGTGGTGATTCTGTTCGCCTGTTCCTCGCTGATCGACAAGGAAACCGCGCCCCTTTGGCTGAAACTCGCCGGCGCGCTCGCCACGGCCCTGCCAATCGCCGGGACCCTTTATGCGATCCGCCGGTTCTCCGAAGAAACGGACGAATACAACCGCATGCTCCAGATACGGGCCTTGCGGGATGGCGGCCTGATCACCGCCGGGATCGCTTTCCTGGTCGGCTTCCTGCAGATTTTCGGGGCCGCTCCGGCCATCGACGCCTTCTGGTTCGGACCGCTCTTCTTCGTCGGCTACGGAATAGGTGCCTGCGCCCAGGTCTTCGCGAACAAGGCCTGATCCGATGAAGAATACTGTCCGCATTCTGCGCACCGAGAAGGGCTGGAGCCAGGCGGAACTCGCCGACAAGCTCAACGTGTCCCGGCAGTCGGTCAACGCGGTGGAAACCGGGAAATACGACCCCTCCCTGCCGCTTGCTTTCGCCATTGCCCGGCTGTTCGGGCGACCGATCGAAGATATTTTCGATGACGGCTCCCAAATCGCCGCTGCCGCAGAATAACCCCCGCCAGATGCCGGATTCCACCCCGAACCGGTGTCTGGCCTCCGATTCCGGCCTCAGAGACCCGCGCCGACCAGCGCCTTCGAAAACGCTTCGGCATTGAACGGGCGCAAATCGTCGGCCTTCTCGCCAATCCCGATGAAATGGATCGGCAGGTCGTGCGCCTCGGCAATTGCCACCAGCACCCCGCCCTTGGCCGTCCCGTCAAGCTTGGTCATCACCAGCCCCGTGACCCCGGCCGTGTGCCGGAAGGCTTCGACCTGGCTGAGGGCGTTCTGGCCCACCGTCGCGTCCAGCACCAGGATCACGTCATGCGGCGCGGTCGGGTCCATTTTCCGGACAACCCGCACCACTTTCTCCAGTTCGGCCATCAGTTCGGTCTTGTTCTGCAGCCGCCCCGCCGTATCGACGAGGACAAGGTCGAGGTCTTCGGCCCGCGCCCGCTCGACCGCCTCATAGACCAGTCCGGCAGCGTCCGCGCCGGTCGGCTTGGACATGACCGGAATTCCGGCCCGGTCGCCCCACACCGTCAGCTGCTCAATCGCCGCCGCGCGGAACGTATCCCCGGCCACCAGCAGGGCCGTCGCCCCCTGCTCCTTCAGCTTGGATGCGATCTTGCCGATCGTCGTCGTCTTGCCGGACCCGTTGACGCCGACGAACAGGACGATCCTGGGCCGCGGTCCATCGGCGAAATCGACGATCTTCTCGCGCGGCTTCAGGACGTCCTCAATCTCACTCGCCAGCGCCGTGCGGATCTCCGTTTCACTGATTTCGCGGTCAAATCGTCCTTTTGAGAGGTTTTTCGTCACCCGCGCGGCCACTTTCGCGCCAAGGTCCGATGTGATCAGCAAGTCTTCGAGTTCCTGCAGCGTCTCTTCATCGAGCTTGCGGCGTCCGAGCGCCGAAATGCCTTCTGCCAGCCGCGACGAGGACCGGGCAAGGCCCGTCCCGAGGCGGGTGATCAGGCCCGGATTGTTCGCTTCCGCTTCCATCGCAGCCCGGGCCGCCG
>JBGSKI010000010.1:0-5125 GCA_041741315.1 Hyphomonas sp.
TCATGGACGAGGTCTCGACGCTGATCTGGTCCGGCGGGGCCTGGACCGAAGGCACGGCCCTTGCCGAGGCCGCCGCCCGCGCCGGGTTCGACCTTGCCGGGCTTGACCGGCGTCAGGCCGCCGAAACCGGCCGGATCGAGGCGATCATCGCCGAGAACGAAGCGGCGCAGGCACCCTATCACTGGGGTGTGCCGCTGATGGTGTTCGAGGGTGAAGGCTTCTTCGGGCAGGACCGGATTGATGTGCTCGAATGGCGGCTCGGCGAATCGGGCGTCGCCCGGATCGGCTAGAACGGCATGCCGAAACTGGGCCCGGTCTTCGGGACCACGTCGCGACCGGACACCAATCAGAAAGCATCGAGGTGTTTCAGGGAATCATCTCGGTGCATTAGTATCCCGGCAGGCTGGCCAATGCACTCTTGCCACCGCCCGCTTCCATCTCGCTGACCATGCGCGCGAACATCCGCCCCTTGGTGTCCTGAGGCAGGGTCTTCAGCGCCAGCACCGCCGTGTTCGCCAGATCACAGACATCCACCGCCGCCATGGCCCTGGCCTGGTCCCCGCCGGACTGCGCTGCCATCAGAACCGGGAGCACCTGCGGGTCGGACATCACCGAGTAGAATGCGCCCTGGATCGCCGCCTCGTCGCTTGGCGTCATCGGGCCGTGCGCCGCCGGATGCACCCTTGCATCCTCAATCGCGGCCATGAGCCCGCCGAGCATCTCGAAGGCATAGTCCCGGACCGGCATTTCGAGCCCGGCAAGGTCCCGCTCGAACAGGTCAACGCTGGCAAGGTCGGAAGGGTCGAGTCCGGCATAGGTGGAACCCTTGCACCAGCGGCTTCCTTTCCGGGACGCCTTGCGCAACCGGCTGCGCGTGAGTTCCAGCATCGCGTCGAGGTGCGAGGTTTCGGCCTGCGCGAGATCCCTGGCATGCGCCTTCAGAACGAGGCTTGCGTGGTCCAGTACAATCTGGGTCTGCTCCCGCGCGCTTGCCATGCCGGCCCCGCCGAGACGCATGTCGAGATCGGCCCGCGCTGCGGCGTCGATTCGCGCCAGGCGCTCGAAATAGTCGGTTGCCGCCGGGCTCGGGAATATCTGTCCGCTGGCGGAGGAAACCGGGGCAAGCGCCGGGGCCTTGTCCGGATGCGGCAAGTTGACGATGGCCAGGAAGACCGTGGCGGCCA
Organism: Hyphomonas sp.; assembly: GCA_041741315.1. Classification (GTDB taxonomy): domain Bacteria; phylum Pseudomonadota; class Alphaproteobacteria; order Caulobacterales; family Hyphomonadaceae; genus Hyphomonas. The sequence continues at coordinate 1,185 of JBGSKI010000010.1, forward strand.
CGGCAAAGGTCGCCGCGCCGAACAAGGCGTTCGTCTTCGTTGATTTTCCCGGTGCGCCGGGCCCACGTGCGTCGAATGTCATTTCGAGCCCCCCACGGCCTCGCCTTCGGGGTCTACGCGACAAGTCCTGACAAACCCTTAGCGCGGGGTTCCGGCACCCGGCTCAGACCTCTACCACGCCCGGTCCGAGCGGCTGGGAGAACAATGCACTGACGAGACCGGCCCGCTTCGCCTGCACCTGCCGCTGGTTGACATAGCCCTTGTCGGTGATCTCGCCGGAATCGATGCTCGGCGGCTCGATCATCACCATGAACCGCTTGATCCGCCGCGACGATCCTTGTTCGCCGGCGTTGAATGCTGCTGTTTTCTTCGCCAGCTCTTCGTTCAGTGCACGGAACGCGGCCGGGAAATCGCCAGTATGGGCCTTGAGCAGATGTTCGACCCCGGCCGGCGACGGCCAGAGCAATGCCGCAATGTCGTGCTGGTCCTGCCCGCAGATCACCGCGTCGAAGACCAGCGGCGAACAGGCGGCGACATAATCCGGCCGCAGCGTGCCGACACTGACCCATGTGCCGGAGGAGAGCTTGAAATCCTCGCCGACGCGTCCGTCAAAGATCAGGCCCTTGTTGGGATCGGCCTCATCGACGAATTTCACCGCATCGCCAAGGCAGTAATAACCTTCCTCGTCGAACACTTCGGCATTCTTCTCCGGATCGTTCAGGTAGCCCGGCATCACCGTCGGACCCTTGACCTGCACTTCCAGCTTGTCGCCGTTCGGCACCAGTTTCAGCGTCAGGCCCGGCAGCGGCAGGCCGATCAGGCCGACCCGCTCGACTTCCCAGTGCACCACCGTGATGCCCTGCGTCTCGGTTGCGCCATACATGGTGATGATCGGGATGCGCCGGCCGGTCGCCTTGATCGCCAGCGCCTCCAAACGTCCGTACAAGTCATCGGACAGGGTCGCGCCGCCATAGCCGATCGACCGCATGTTCTTGAAGAAGGCTTCCAGCAGCGTGTCGTCTTCCTCCATCGCGTCGGCCAGCATGGCGAGCGCGATTGGCGCGGTGCCAAAGGTGGACGGCGAGCAGTCGCGGATGTTGCGGATCGTTTCGCCGAACAGGGCCGCTGTCGGTTTGCCGCCATCGATCCAGAAGGTCGCCCCGTTCCACAGCGCGCCATTGAAGTTCACGTTCGATCCGGAAATATGGTTCCACGGCAACCAGTCGAGCACATTGTCCACCCGGTCCGGATCGTATTCCGGATCGCGCTCGTTCCAGCGCAGGCCTTCACTGCCGGCGATCATGGTACACATTGCGCCCTGCGTCGTCGGCACCGGCTTCGGCATGCCCGTCGAACCGGACGTGAACAGGTACTTCGCGATGCTGTCATCGGTGAGGCTGTCCAGCGCCGCCGCCACCGCGCCGGTCGGCACCGTCGCCACCAGCGAGTCATAGCTGCGCACCGTATTGTCGCCGCCCGGATCGGCGGAAACCATTGTGCACCCGTCGCAGCCAAGCGCCGCGAGGGCCTTGCGGAACGGTTCTACCTGTTCGGCGAAAATCACTTTCGGCTTCACCGCATTGTAGCAATGCTTCAGCTTTTCGAAGTCCGACGACATGGTCGAATAAGGTACCGAGATCGGCGCGGCAGGTGCGCCCATTTTCTGCGCCGCCAGGATCACCATGGCCGAGCGGATCGAATTGCCGGACAGGATCATCACCGGCGCGCCGGGGCCCGCACCAAGGTCGATGAAGGCCTGCGCCAGCGCGTCGGTGATCGCCTTCGCCTCGCCATATGTGACGCTGACCCATTGGTCCGTCTGCGGATCGCGCTCTTTCAGGAAGGGCCGGTCCGGATGCTCGGCGGCGCGCCGGTCGAGACAATGCGGGATCGAGCGTGGCCGGTCGCCGGGCTTCTGGCGGGCTTCGAGATAGAACACCCCGCCCGGCGCACGCCGCATCTCGATGTCCGGCGCCTTGCTCGGCAACAGTCTGAAAGGCGGCGCGTTCTGACCTTCGGCCATTATTGTCTCTCCCGGTTGTATCGTTGCCGAAATGATAGTCCGTCGCGGCCCCGAAGCAATTCCTTCCCGAACGAAAGGCGGGTTTACCAGACGCCCTTCGTCAGGCCGGTCCAGACATATCCGCCGAAGGTCGGCGCATAGTATTGCCGGGAGGGCAGCTCGCGCCGGAAGGGTTTCAACCGGCCGTCCAGCGCGTCTTCAACTGCCCGGATCACGATGTCCCGGCTGCCCGCCGCCTGGACCCAGAGATAGGTGTGGAAAGTGTCCGTGCGCGCCGGCGGGCAATTCGACTGGTAGAGGATGTCGCCGGTATCGACGCCGGCATCGATCAGATGGACGGTCGAGCCGAACAGTTCCGGCTCGCCATTCGCCATCGCGAAATAGCCGCCATACATGCCCCTGTAGGCGGGCGTGATGCCGGAATGGTAATTGATGAATGGTGCCGTTACCGTCGCAAGCGTCGCCTTGGAGATCAGCCGCGTCGATACGACGAATACCACTTTCGGAGCCAGCGCCTTCAGGGTCGCGTGCGCCGCCGGGGAATTGACACTCGGTACGCGGATTGGCTGAAACCCGTCCGGCATGTCCGGTTTCAGTCCATGCTCCCGGACCAGTTCGGCCTGGCGCGCGGCTGCCCCGCGCTTGGTCAGGCGGATCGGGATCCGGGCGGCCTTCATGCTGGTGACCGTCCGTGCGCCAAGCAATTTCTTCCGCCGCGCCCAGAAGGCGCCTGCATCCTCGCCCTCTTCCAGGACCACCGGCACATCGCCAAAGCGGTCGCGCAGCGCATTGATCATGATCCAGGCATGCGGCCCGCCCGCCGTCATCGCCACCACGCCGGATGGCGAGGGGGACGAGAGTGCTGACGGATCGCTCATGCGCCCGGCCGCCTCAAGCCCCGGCATTCACCGCCGCGACGACATCATTGATCGCCTGCAGCATCATTGCCTCGTCCAGCGCCTCTGCCATCACGCGGATCAGCGGCTCGGTGCCGGATTTGCGTACGACCAGCCGGCCCCGGTCGCCGAGAAGGGCCTCCGTGGCGGCCATCACGTCCTTCACCCGAGGGCTCTCCAGCGGATTCTTGCCGGAATAGCGGATATTCACCAGCTTCTGCGGCGCGGGGTCGAAGACATGCGCCAGTTTCGAGGCCTTCTCCCCGCTTTTCGCCAGCACACTGAGCACCTGCAGCGCCGACAGCAATCCATCGCCCGTCGTCGAGACGTCCGACAGGATGATATGGCCGGACTGTTCGCCGCCGAGATTGAACCCGTGCGCCCGCATATGCTCGGCGACATAGCGGTCGCCGACCTTGGTGCGTGCCATGGTCAGGCCGAGGCCCTTGAGATATTCGCCGAGCCCCATGTTCGACATTACGGTCGTCACCATGCCGCCGCCCTTCAGGCGTCCGGTCGCGTGCAGTTCACCCGCGATCAGGCCCATCACCTGGTCGCCGTCGACTTCGTGGCCGAGTTCGTCGACCACGATCAGCCGGTCGGCGTCACCGTCGAAGGCGATGCCGATGTCCGCCCCTATATCGAGAACGGCCGCTTTCAGCGCACCGGTCGCGGTTGAGCCGACCCCGGCATTGATGTTGACCCCGTCCGGCGCGGCACCGATCACGGTCAGCTGCGCGCCGAGCCGGGTCAGCGCATCCGGGCCGACCTTGAAGGCCGCGCCATTGGCGCAGTCGAGCACGATCTTCAGCTTCGACAGGTCCTGGCCCTTGCCGACCGTCTCGAGGCAGCGCCCGGCATAGCGGCTGGCCGCGCCGGCCATCGTGCGCGGCACGGAAATCGCCGCCGGCACCACATATGTCCCCTCGAACGCATCGAACATCGCCGCTTCGAGCGCCTCTTCAACCGCATCTGTCAGCTTGATGCCTTCCGGGCTGAACAGCTTGAGGCCGTTGTCTTCG
>JBGSKI010000011.1:0-2240 GCA_041741315.1 Hyphomonas sp.
ACCTGTTGCGCAGGATCGATGCGCACCAGTCGCGGCCGGCCCTGGCGGTGGCCCCTTTTGCGCCGGAGGTCGAGGTGCCGCCTGGCAGCCCGATCGGCGCATCGGCGGGCGAGGATTGCTGGCATTGCGACACGAAATTCCTGGCCGGAAGGTGACGCAGCGGACGTGATTGAGCGCGTCTTTCCGTTGCGCTAGGATCGTCCGGAGACCGGGGCAATCCGGCGGAACGGGAGGACGGCATGAAGATCGAGGCATTGCCCGGCGTGGGCGCGGAAATCACCGGCGTCGACCTGCGCCAGGCGGGCGCGGAAGACTTTGCGGCGATCCGGGACGCTTATGCCGAGCATGGCGTGATCTTCTTCCGCGACCAGGACTTCAGCGAGGAAGACCATATTGCTTTTGCCGAACGCTGGGCGCCGATCAATGTGAACCGCTTCTTTGCGGCGCATCCGAATTTCCCGCAGATCGCCATGGTCGCCAAGGAGCGCGAGCAGAAGGACAATATCGGCGGCGGGTGGCATACGGATCATTCGTACGATCTGGAGCCAGCGATGGGGTCGATCCTGGTGGCGCGTGAATTGCCGGAAAGCGGCGGCGACACAATGTTCGCCAGCATGTATCGCGCCTATGAGGCGCTGGACGCGGCAACGAAGGAAGAGATCGCGGGCCTGCGTGCGGTGCACTCTGCCCGGCACATTTTCGGCACTGCGCAATCGACGCACTACAACAATTCGGATGCCGGCGGCACGCGCATCGGCAATGCGGCGGCCGCGGACGTGCTGGCCGACGTGACGCATCCGGTGGTGATCACGCATCCGTTGAGCGGGCGCAAGGCGCTGTACGTGAACCCGGCCTTCACGACCGGGATTGCGGGGTGGACGGAGGATGCGTCGAAGGACTTGCTGTCACGGCTGTATGCGCACGCGATGAACCGCGACCATGCGTACCGGTTCCAGTGGCGCCCCGGTTCGATCGCCTTCTGGGACAATAGGTCAACCTGGCACTGGGCCTTGAACGACTATCACGGCCAGAGGCGCATCATGCACCGGATCACGCTGGAAGGCTGCGCCCTCCATTGACCCTGTCAGAGGAATTCGACGCCGATCTCGCCGCCATATTCCCAGCGCGTGATGCACAATTTCGTGCCGCGGAAGAGATCGCTTTTCAGCTTGAACTCTTCCGGCAGGACCGTGTCGTAGGGCAGCGCGAGACGCGCGCCGCCGGAGGAGATGTCGCGGATGGTGCATTCGACATGCTTGAACCAGCCGAGCTGGATACTGCCCGAATGCTGGACGATTCGCCGGCCGCCCCGGCGGTTCATCGTTTCATAGGTTTGCTGCCGGCTCATGTTCTTGACCTCGGTTCGACCCACGCTCGTATTTACGGGAATCGGGTTAAGCGTCCGCGCACGGAAACCTTAAAATTTTTACGATTCGCAGAAACCGCGCGCGCAGGACGAGGCCAGGACCGAGCATGACCGACGACGTTGCCATCCGGGTCGAAAATGGCCTCGGCCATATCACCCTTACCCGGCCGGGGGCGCTGCACGCGCTGAACACGCCAATGTGCGGGGCGATCCTTGCGGCGGTGCAGGCGTGGAAGGACGATCCGGCGGTGTACCTTGCCGTGATCGACCACGAGGAGGGCACGCGCGGATTCTGCGCGGGCGGAGACATACGGATGCTGGCCGAAAGCGGCGCGGCGGACGGCACCGAGGCGCGGGCCTTCTTCAACGCGGAATACCGCATGAACGTGGCGCTCGACGAGTTCCCGAAACCGGTTCTGGCGATCATGGATGGCATCACGATGGGCGGCGGCGTCGGCCTGTCCGTTCACGGATCGCACCGGCTGGCCACCGAGCGGACGGTGTTCGCGATGCCGGAGACCGGCATTGGCCTGTTCCCGGATGTCGGCGGCGGCTGGTTCCTGCCACGGCTGGCGGGTGAACTCGGCACCTGGCTGGCGCTGACCGGCGAACGCCTGAAGGGCATCGATGTTGCGGCGGCGCGGGTGGCAACGCACTTCCTGCCGTCGGAACTGGTGGTGAACCTGAAACGCCAGATGGCGGCGGCGGATTTCTCCATCGGCGCGGCGGAAATGCTGAACGAACTGCTCCGCACCCTGACGCATGCGCTGCCGGCGGGAAGCTTCGAAGGCCACCGGGCGGCGATCGATGCCTGCTTTGCGTTCGATACGGCGGAGGAGATCGTCGCGGCGCTGGAGGCCGAGGGCGGCGACTG
>JBGSKI010000012.1:0-3249 GCA_041741315.1 Hyphomonas sp.
CCGCGCCTTCCTGCATCACGCCGCCCACCGGCATGCCGCGCGAGATGGCGGCGGACAAGCCGAGCGAGAAGGTCTCGCCATGCCGGCCGGTCACTTCGCCGACGCAGTAACCGCGCACCTCGAAGCCCATCAGGTCGCGCAGGCGGGAGCCCGCAATGCGGAAACGGCCGATGCCGGCTTCGTCGAATTCGACCAGAGAGATCGAGGCCAGCATGGTGCGCAGGTGCCCCGGATCGAGCGCTTCGCGCCAGACCCGGCCGGATTCATCCTGCAACGCACACCAGTACTCGACCAGTTGTTGCTGTGCTGAGGTTACGCCCTGAAAAACATTCTGTCGGTTCATCGCCCGCCCCCAAGGTGGTTGATAGAATCACCTATTGCGCGAGTGGACTCCGGGATCAAGAGTCAACGTGTATTTTTATTAACCAGTATTACCCGAATATTTCATTTCGATTTCGAAACAAGAAGTATCCGGCGTGAGTATTAGGCCTGATCTGCCTTGCCGAGACCCATCTTCTTGGCAAGTTTCGATCTCTGCCGCGAATAGCCCGGCGCAACCATTGGATAATCGGCAGGAAGGCCCCATTTCTCGCGGTATTCTTCGGGCGACATGTCGTATTTCGTTCGCAGATGGCGTTTCAGCGATTTGAACTTCTTGCCGTCTTCCAGGCAGGTCAGGAAGTCTTCGCTGATCGACTTCTTGACCGGAACGGCGGGTTTCAGCGGTGCCGCGACTGCCTCGACACCGGTCAGACTTGCCAGCGAAGCGTGCACAATCCGGATCAGATTGGGCAATTCTTCGGCCGGGACAGCGTTATTTCCGACATAGGCGGCGACGATTTCGGCCGCGTAGACGATCAGCGCGCCATTGTCCGGCGCGGAATTGGCAGAGTCTGGCATCCTTGTGTCCCCTAGAATGAGCTCGACTATTCCCCGCGTAGTTCAAGAAGTTGAAAGGTAAATACCGAAAAAGCAGCGCCGCCGGTGCGGAACCGGCGGCGCCTATGCCCTGGACAATGAAGTCAAACGGCCAAACGGCTCAGTGGACCGTGACGAACGATATGAGCAGGATGATGCCCAGCAGGGCCGCCGTCCACATCGCCATCGTGCCGGTCAGCGGCCCCCGGGCGAGTTCGCCGCGCGGACTGAACGCGGACTCGATCACCGAAAAGGCCCGGCCGGACACCGACAGGAAGGCCGCGGTCATCGCCGGCCCCATCTTGGCCCAGACCGTGCCGGTCCAGCTGACCAGGCCATAGCCGAGCTTGCGGTAGACCCAGTCGGTGTCGAGGATCACGCCCCGCGCTTCCGGCGGGTAGACGTGGAACCGCTTGAGCAGGACGAAGGCGAAGATCGCGAGGATCAGCAGCTGCAGCTGTGTCAGGATGTGTTCCATCGAGAACAGGTGATGCTGGCTGTAGCCCATCGCCTCCTCCTGGTAGGGGAGGAGCCGGTAGAGCCATTCATGCCCGAAGCCCGGCAGGCCGATGAAGATACAGATGAACGAGGCGAGCCCCATTGCCAGCAGCATGTTGAACGGCGCTTCCTTGACGCGCCGCCCGCTGTCATGGCCGAAGAAGGCGTAATACGGGATCTTGATGCCCGAATGCTCGAGCACGCCAGCCGAGGCGAACATCAGCATCAGGAACACGATGACATAGCCGCCGGTCGCCACTTCCGAGATGATCATCGACTTGGTCACGAAGGCCGAGAACAGCGGGAAGGCCGAGATCGACATCGCCCCGATGATGCAGAACACGGTGGTCCACGGCATCGACCGGTGCAGGCCGCCGAGCTCGCTCGCCTTGGTCGTGCCGGTGCGATAGAGGACCGCGCCCATCGACATCATCAGGAGGCCCTTGAAGAAGATGTCGGCAAAGGCGTGCGCGGTCACCCCGTTGAGGGCCAGCGGCGTGCCGATGCCGATGCCGCAGACCATGAAGCCGACCTGGTTGTTGATCGAATAGGACAGGACCTTGCGCAAGTCGTTCTCGATGACGGCGAAGAAGACCGGGAAGACGGTCATGATCGCGCCGATCCAGATCAGGTGCGGCTGGCCGGGAAACATCCGGGCGAGCGCATAGACCGCAAGCTTGGTGGTGAAGGCGGACAGGACGACGGCGCCGACCACAGTGGCCTTGGGATAGGCATCCTGCAGCCAGTTGTGCAGCAGCGGGAACGCCGCCTTGATCCCGAAGGCGAGGAAGATCAGCAGCGCGCCCGGCTCGTCGAGCCCGCTGAACGCGTCGAGCGACAGGCTGCCCCGCGCCTGGAACACATAGGCGAGGCCAGTCAGCAGGAGGACGCCGGACAGGACCTGCACGCCGAGATACCGCATCGCCGCATAGTAGGAGGCTTTGGTGCCGGCCCGCAGGATCAGGAAGACCGAGGTGATCGCGGTGCCTTCCCAGAACACGAACAGGGTCATCAGGTCGCCGGCGAGGGTCGCAGCCACGGCGGAGCCGGCATAGGCCAGCGCCATGCCGTCATGGATGCGGTCGTCGCCATGCGCCGCGTAGATGGCGTTCAGCAGCGAGGCGAGCAGGAAGGCAAGCGCGAAGATGAAGTTCAGGCTGTCGATGCGGTAGAGGACAAGGTCCATGCCCATCGCGCTGACCGTGGCGAGATCCTTGCCGGGGATCGCCGTGACCAGCAGGACAAGGCCGGCAACCGGCGCGGCAATGGTCAGCACCTGGCGCACCCGGCGGACCGGGATGAGCAGGCAGGCAAGCCCGGTGAGGATCAGGATCCAGCCCGGATTGAACGTCGCGAGGAAGGCCGGCATCAGGCGTCACCTCCGTGCGGCGGCGCGGCAACATCGTCGCCTTCGGCATCCGGATCGGCATCGGCGGGCGGGCCGCCGGCATCGCCGTAATAGTTCTCGCCCCGGCGCAACAGGTGGCCGAGCGGCCAGCCCATGATCACCGCGAACGAGAACGAGACGAAGCCCCAGATGCCATAGAACCCGGTCGAGTTCGACACGCTGAGCGAGTCATGCCGCTCGATCGCCAGCTCCGCCGCGAAGGCGATGACCGCCAGCAGGGCCAGGACCCAGAAGATGATGTTGCCGATGCCCTTGGCATGGGTCCAACCGAACAGGATTTTCGCCATCGGGTGCATGCCGTCCGCGGACGGTGTGTGCAGGTTGTGCGCGGCCTCGGCGGCGCGCCGGATGAAGCGGCCGGACGGGTCGCGGCCGGGGGTCTGTTCGTCGCTCATGGATGCTCTCCTGCGGCGAGATAGGCGGCG
>JBGSKI010000013.1:0-1819 GCA_041741315.1 Hyphomonas sp.
GGTGCCGGAAGGTGCCCAGACCGGCCGCAAGCTGCGCCTGCGCGGCAAGGGCATGCCCTCGGTCCGCCAGTCCGGCGCGACCGGCGACCTGTTCGTCGAGATGTTCGTCGAGACGCCGCAGAACCTGACGGCCCGCCAGAAAGACCTGCTGCGCCAGTTCTGCGAATGCTCCGGCGCCGATTGCCACCCCGAAAGCGAAGGCTTCCTCGGCCGCATCAAGCGCTTCTGGGGCGGCCACGACGACGAGAAACACGCGAACTGAATCGTCTGCCGCCTCGAGGGGCCGGCGTTTTAGAGCGGCGTGCCGAAAAGTGGACCCGGTTTTCGGGTACACGCCGCGACCAGACAATAGACCTGAAGCATCAAGCTGATTCCTGGAATCAGCTCGATGCTTTAGAGTCCCGCCTTGGTCAGCACACTGTCGGTGCCCTGCGAGAGTGCCTGCGTCAACGCGGCCTCCTGGGCAGCCCCCCAGTCTGTCGTATCGACCCGGATTGTATTCTGCTCGCGATGGCGCACCACTTCGCCGCTGACCGTGTTGGTGAGCCGGAATTCGAGATCCGCCGAGGCGTCGATCACGTTCTTCTTCTGCGCAGCTTTCTGTTCGCGCTCGCGCTTTGACTTCTCCATCGCCCTCTTGGCGTCGCCGGTGAGGATGGAACCGAGGACGGTGCTGGCCAGGTCCTGCCCGCTCGCGCCCCCCTGAAGCTCGGGATATTTCGGTACCTGCACCGATTTGGACTGCAGGTTCACGATGTCCACCTGCAGCAGGTAGTCGGCAAACGGAATATCCGGCAGGCCGGTCCGGCCCACGAGGTTCGGCGCGATATTCCCGCGCCAGGATTGCGTTCCCGCATAGAACTTGTTGCGTTCCGCTGCGATGATGTTTTCCTTCCCGTCCAGCACGTCGAGCAGCGACAGGGTGGCCGTGCGGACATCGCCATTGCCATTGCGGCTGACCTGGCTGACGAGCAGGCGGGTCGCCTGCGCCGAGACGACTTCGCTCTGGAATTCGCTGTCGATGGCCTTCTGGCTGATCACGGTCACATCGCCCGTCGCGCTGTCGATATCCTGAATGATGCCAACCAATTGGTCGCTGCCGGCGAACACGGGCGACCCGCTGTCGCCCGACCGCGGCCGCTTTTCCGGCTGGTTCGGAAATTGCGGGTACATCTGGAACAAGGTATCGCCGTCATTGGTGCCGAAGACGAGGTAGATCCTCTGGGCATTGCCCTGCTCGTCGGCCTTCAGCACGTAAAGCCGGTCGGCCGACTGGGCGGCCTGCCGCGCCGAGGCACCATTGTTCCAATTGGAGGCGCAATTGAATCCTGCGGGCTGTTCGACCTTGTAGAGGGCGAGATCGAAATTGACGGACATCCGCACCAGCCTGGCCGTCCTCTGGAGTCCGGACGTGTTGAACACGGTCAGGTTCGGGACAAGTTCCGGCAACTCGCCCTCCTCGACCTGCAGGCCGGGCTCGGCCGCGACATGGCGGGCGGTGACCACGAAGCATTGCTCGCCATTGGCGATCGTATAGCCGCCGCCCATGGTCCCGCCATTCTGGATATGCACGGCATGGTCGGGAAGCTGCGCAGCAGCGGGCAGGCGGCCCGCAAGGGAGAGCACCGTCAGCAGGAAGACGAAGATGCTGAGCCGGGCCGTCATCACGCGCCGCCCTTCGGTTTGTCCTCCGACGGAACAGGCTTCGCCGTGCCGGACGGTGGGGCTGGTGCCGGCGCCGGGACAGATGCAGCCGGGACAGATGCAGCGGGGACAGGCGCAGCCGGGGCAATTCCTGCCGGCGTCTTCGGCGGTGCTG
>JBGSKI010000014.1:0-28619 GCA_041741315.1 Hyphomonas sp.
AGCGCTGCGTTGCCTCGGCGGCCGCGAACTGGCGGCCTGCGCCGGGGCGATCATTGCTGCGCGCCATCAGGGCATCCCGGTTGTGCTCGACGGCTTTGCCACGACCATCGCCGCCTGCGTGGTGCATGCCATCGATCCGAAAGCGATCAGCCATTGTCTCGCCTCGCACATCACGCGCCGCCCGGCGCATGAGGCGGCGCTTGAACGTCTCGGTCTGAAGCCTTTGCTCCAGCTGGAATTCCAGACCGGTGGCGGACTCGGCTCTGCCACGGCCATCGGTGTGCTGAAAACGGCCTGTGCACCGTTTATCGCCGAACCGGAGAGCAGGTGACGCAGCGTCAGCCGCGACACTCTTTACGTTTACGTTCGCGTCACCTTGCCATCAGAGGCAAATGGCTGACATAGATGCCTGCAAACAGAATAATCAGAGGTCCGAGGAGCCCGACATGAATCTTGAGTTTTCGCCCGAAGAGGTCGCCTTCCGGCAGGAAGTCCGCAAATTCATCGAAGAGAATTATCCCAAGGAACTCGTCGGCTCCGGCACCCGGGAAGACCTGACGCGCGAGCAATTCCTCGCCTGGCACAAGATTCTCGGCAAGAAGGGCTGGTCGGCGGTGGCTTGGCCGAAGAAATACGGCGGCACCGGCTGGACCTCGACCCAGCGCTACATCTGGTCCGAAGAGAATGCCCGCATGGACACCGTCATGCCGCTCCCGTTCGGCGTCTCGATGGTCGGCCCGGTGATCTACACATTCGGCAACGAGGAACAGAAGGCCCGGCACCTTCCGGGCATCCTGTCCGGCGACGTCTGGTGGTGCCAGGGCTATTCCGAGCCGGGCGCCGGCTCCGACCTTGCCAGCCTCAAGACGACCGCCGTCCGCGACGGCGACCATTACGTGATCAACGGCCAGAAGACCTGGACGACGCTCGCCCAGAACGCCGACTGGGGCTTCTTCCTCTGCCGCACAGACCCGTCGGCCAAGGCCCAGGAAGGCATCAGCTTCATTCTCGTCGACATGAAGACGCCCGGCATCGAAGTGCGCCCGATCAAGCTGATCGATGGCACGCACGAAGTGAACGAAACCTGGCTGACCGACGTCCGCGTGCCCGTCGAAAACCTGATCGGCAAGGAAAACGAAGGCTGGACCTATGCCAAGTTCCTGCTGGCGCACGAGCGGTCCGGCATTGCCGGCGTCGCCCGCTCCAAGCGCGGCATCGAACGCCTGCGCTCCATCGCGTCGAAGGAACTGGTCGATGGCAACCCGCTGATCGGCGAGCCGGACTTTGCCCGCAAGATCAGCCAGCTCGAAATCGACCTGACGGCGCTCGAATTCACCGAACTGCGCACGCTCGCCTCAGAGGCCGCCGGCAAGGGACCCGGCCCGGAAAGCTCGATCCTCAAGGTCAAGGGCACCGAGATCCAGCAGCGCCTGACAGAATTGACACTTGAAGCCGTCGGCAACTACGGCGCACCATACGCCTATGGAATGGAACCGGTCGGCCACAATGATTTCGGTGCCGGCCCGGATTATTCCAACTATGCCGCCGAAACCTATTTCAACATGCGCAAGACGTCGATCTATGGCGGGTCGAACGAAATTCAGCGCAACATCATCACGAAAATGATCCTCGGCCTTTAAGGCAGACGGGGCAGGGAGGAAGACGACATGGATTTCAATTTCACCGAAGAACAGGGCATGCTTCGCGACAGTCTCGCGAAGATGATCCGCGACCAGTACACGTTTGACGCGCGCCGCAAGATCGTCGCGTCAGACTCGGGCTGGAACCAGAAACTCTGGATGCAGTTCGCCGAACTCGGCTTGTTCATGGCACCGTTCAGCGAAGAAGACGGCGGCCTCGGCGGCGGTCCGATCGACGCGATGGTCGTGATGGAAGAATTCGGCAAGGGCCTCGTCATCGAGCCGTATATCCCGAGCGTCGTCTGCGGCGGGGGCTTCATCAAGCGCGGCACCGATGCGCAGAAGGAAGAATACCTTTCCGGCATCATGTCCGGTGAGAACGTGTTCGCCTTCGCCTATGCCGAGCCCCGTGGCCGCTTCAACCTGGCCGACCTCGAAACGACCGCAAAGAAGGATGGCACCGGATTTGTCCTCAACGGCCACAAGGCTGTTGTCGCCGGCGCGCCCTGGGCGACCCATTTGATCGTCACCGCCCGCACTTCCGGCGACCGCCGCGATACCGGTGGCATCACGGTCTTCGTGGTCGAGAAGGGTGCCAAGGGCATCACGACGCGCGACTACCCGACCGTCGACGGTCGCCGGGCCTCGGAAGTCTACTTCGAGAACGTATCGGTCGGTGCCGAAGCCGTGATCGGAGAAGTCGGCAACGGCCTGCCGCTGATCGAACAGGTCACCGACGAAGCCATCGCGGCGGTCTGCGCCGAGGCCTGCGGATCGATGAAAGTCGCCCACGAGATGACGGTCGAATACGCTCGTACCCGCAAGCAGTTCGGCACCCCGATCGGCAAGTTCCAGGTCCTGCAGCACCGCATGGTCGACATGTTCATGGAATACGAACAGTCGGTCTCGATGACCTACATGACCACGCTCAAGCTTGGCGAGGACGCGGTTACCCGCAAGAAGGCCGCCTCGGCTGCCAAGGTCCGCATCGGCCAGAGTGGTCGTTTCGTCGGCCAGCAGGCGATCCAGATCCATGGCGGCATGGGCATGACCGACGAACTCGCGGTCGGCCACTATTTCAAGCGCCTGACCATGATCGACGCCGAATTCGGCAATGTCGACCACCATCTGAAGCGCTACACCGAGCTGTCGGCGGCCGACATCCCGGTCGCGGCGGAATAAGCGCCTTTCCTCCCTTAACCAATGCCCTGGGCCTCTGGTCCGAGGCATTCTGCATTTCAGGCCCCAAACCCCGTCACGGCAGGGATCTTGCTTCAGGCAAGTGCCCATAAACCATTTGGTGTCACAGATGAGGTTCGATTCTTCGCCGGTCACGGCCTTTCCGGGCGGAATCGCCGAGCAGGTGCCTGATATGACCGATCCAGCTGTCCCGTCCCTGCGCACCGTTCTGGTCGCCGCACCGACGTACAAGCGCAACAAGCTGCTGGATGGCCTCCTGAAAAGCCTTAACCAACTCGTCATTCCGGCCGGCACTCGGGTCGACTTCGTGATCATCGACAATGACGAGGGGCAGGGCGCCCTGCCGGTCGTCACCGAATGGCAGGCGCGGTTCACCGCGCCTCTGCGCTACGAGTCCGAAACCGAGCCGGGCGTCACACATGTCCGAAACCGGGCCCTCGGCCTCGCCGTCACGTACGATCTGCTGGCCTTCATTGACGACGACGAATTCGCCGACCCGCAATGGCTCGCCGCCCTGATCGCGCGCTACGATGCCACAAAGGCCGCCGCCGTGTTCGGACCGGTCGATCCCGTATACCCGGACTCGGCTCCGGACTGGATGCAGGACTGGGCCGTCCACGGCACTCCCATCACCGTCGACGAGCCGCAAGCCAAGCCCGGCGCGACCTGCAATTGTCTCATCGACATGGCTGTCGTGCGCAAGATGGGCCTCTATTTCGACACCCGCATGTCCCTGACCGGCGGCGAGGACACGCTGTTCTTCAGCCGCATGCTGGATGCGGGCCACAGCTTCACCCGGGCCAAGGATGCCCGCGTGTTCGAACACATTCCGGAATCCCGCGCGACCTCGCAATGGCTGCGGCGCCGCTGGTACCGGACGGGCATCACAGACGCCCTGATCGCCGGGCGCAACATGACGCCGAACCTTGCCCGCCTGCGGGCCTTAGCCAATGGCATGATCCGCGTGATCGTCGGCACTGTCCTTGTGGCGCTGGTCTGGCTCGTGACTCTGGGAAACAGGCCGCGAATGGTTCTCGCACGCTGCTACACGCTCTATCGCGGCGCCGGCATGATCGCCTTCGCGATGGGCAACCAGTATGAAGAATACGGCCGCAAGAAATAGCCGGCCTGAACCGGTCAGCTCGCGAGCCCGAGCCGCCGGACCACTTCTTCCGCAATCGCCAGCGAACTCGTCAGGCCCGGCGACTCGATCCCGAACAGGTGCACCAGCCCGGCATGGCCGTGCAGCTCCGGCCCGTCGATCCGGAAGTCCGCCGCCGGCTCCCCCGGGGCTGACAGTTTCGGCCGGCAGCCGGAATAATCCGCCGCGATCGCGCCCTCCGGCAGGCCCGGCCAGTATTCCCGCACCGCCGCATAGAAACTGTCCGACCGGCGCAGGTCGACGGTGTAGTCGGCCTCGTCCGGGTCATCGATTCCGAGCCATTCGACATACGGCCCGAACCGCATCCGCCCGCCAAGGTCCAGCGTGATGTGCACGCCAAGGCCGCCTTCGACCGGTGCCGGGTAGATCAGGCGGCTGAAGGCCGGCCGGGTCTGGCAGCTGAAATAATTGCCCTTGGCCAGCGTGAAGAACGGCAGCAGGTCAGGCGCATATCCGGCCATGCCCTTCGCAACCCGGTGCGCATACAGGCCAGCGCTGTTGACCACTTGCCGCGCAATGATCGAGACAGGCTCCGTACCGCCGACCTCTATCCTGAACCGGCCATCCGGCAGGATCTCCGACGACAGGGCCGGCGCGCCCAGCACCACCGCGCCGCCATGGTCTTCCAGGTCGCCATGCAGCGACAGCATGAAGGCATGGCTGTCGACAATGCCCGTCTCTTCCGACAGCACCGCTGCCGTGCACCTCAGGTTCGGCTCCATCGCCACCGCCTCTGCCCCGGGCAGCATGCGCAGGCCTTCGACACCATTGCGATTGCCCTGCGCGAACAGGGCTTCCATCTTCGGCACCTGCGCGCCGGACGTCCCGACAATCAGCTTGCCGATACGCTTCTGGGGCACGCCGCGCGCCGCGTTCCATGCATACATCCGGCGGCGTCCATCGACGCACATCCTGTGGCGCAGCGATCCCGTCGGATAATACAGCCCGGCATGGATGACTTCGCTGTTGCGCGACGAGGTGCCCGTGCCGATGCCGAGATTGGCCTCCAGCACATAGGTTTCGAGGCCCTGCCGGGCGAGCGCCGCACCGCAGGCGAGGCCGACCGCGCCGGCCCCGATGACGATGGCGTCTGCTTCCATCATGCCTTGCGCGATCCCATCCGTCCGCTTGCCGCCGCTGAGCCTGTCCCCGCAGGCTTTCTGGCCACCGTGACACTCAACACAGTCTGACAGCAAGATGTGTGCCGGGCCCGGCTGCGCGTCGGAGGCGCAAACTGGACCGGATATTGCAGAAAGCGTCATGAATTCCGGGGCCCGAATGGGTCCGGCATGGCCCCCCTATCCGGCTCGCCACACGGGCGATCCCGTTGCAGTCTGTAGTGTTCGTTGAAGGATCGAGAGCAGGTAAAAGCATGAACCCAGTGCCCGCCCCGCTCGTCTACGACGAGAACAAGGTCGCCATCGTCATGCCGCTGTTCAACGATGCGGCACATATTGGGCGCGCCATCGAGTGTGCCGTCGCCCAGCAGATGCCGGCCGGCGTGACGCTGGAAGTGATCGTTGTCGACGACTGCTCGAAGGATGACGGCGCGGCCATCGCAGACGACTATGCCCGCCGTTTCGCCAATGTCCGGCTGATCCGCCTCGCCTCAAATGGTGGTCCCTCGGTCGCCCGCAATGCCGCCCTGAAAGTCACCGACGCGGCCTGGTTCACGCCTTTCGACAGCGACGACGTGATGCTCCCGACCCGTATCGCAAACCTGCTCGAACGCGGCCGCACCCAGGACCTCGACATCGTCGCGGACAATCTCCTGATCACCGAAGACACCGCTCCGCAAACCGTTCTGCGCGAACTCTGGCCCGGCAAGCCGCGCGGTGACATCCCGCTCACGGCAGAACTTTTCCTGGCCCGCTCGGCGAATGTCGAAATGGCACGGTCGGAACTTGGCTTCCTCAAGCCCTTGATCCGCCGCCGCCTGATCACCGGCGGACGCGAGGCCTATGTCGACAGTCTCCGCTTCGGCGAGGATTTCGAACTCTATGCCCGCCTGCTCATGGATGGCGCCAGGGCGGTCCTGACCGAACCGGAAGGCTATTATTTCATTTGCAGACAAGGTTCTGCGTCCAGAAGCCAGGGCAGGGAAGACCATCGCCGGCTGGCACTTGTCGGGCGCAGTATGCTGCGCCGCAAGGATCTGACCGATACCCGCCGCGCCGCGCTGCGCACCTATACCGGCTATTGCGAGCGGGAATGGGCAACCTGGTCGGCCATCGAGGCGTTCCGTTTCAAGAAACCGGCGCGACTGCTCGAAGCTTTCACCGTCTCCTGGGGTGCCAGCGCGCATGTCGCCCGCCAACTTGCCAATTCCGCACTGTCCCGGCTGACCCGATCCGGCCGCACGCAGAGTACCTGACCCCGGATTTTCAGGGCTTTGCACAGTGAACGTAAAGTCTGTGAACTAACCAGACGCGCGAATATTTGGAATATTCTTCGTCTCATCCGCGAATTCCGGAAATTTCCACCTCCCGGGCGCTCCTGACATCAGGATTTATTACAAATTTGCGCGCGTTGCCTACACAAAAGCCGCAAAGTGTTCCACAATACTGGGTGGGGACAGGCATGTTTACAAATGCGAACAAAAAACTGGTCTGATTGGTTAACCCGCCCGGAAAATCTGGGGGGCCCATGGTATGACACTTGCAAACGAATTGAGGTAAACACGCCGCCGGATGGTTTACTCTGGCATGTTTTCAAGGAACGGGACGAATGAACAACATTAAACGCTACTGCCTGCTGACTGTTGCAACCTGCACCGTGATCACCACGCACGCAGCGGCGCAGTCCGGCAACTATTACAGCCGCGACAAATATGAAGCTGTCACAGATCGCCCGCAGCCGGCCTTCGACCCCGAGCCTGTCCGGCTTGGCGCATTCGTGGTCAACGCAACTGGCGTTGCCGGCGCCACAGCAACCTCGAACGCCTATGGCTCCCCCGTTGACGAACAATCCGACATCATCGCCCGCATCGGCGCAGACGTGTCGGCTCGCACGAACTGGTCGGTTCACGAAATCGGCGTCAACGTCGCGGCCTATCATGACGAATATCTCGACCTCTCCGACGAGTCGTCCGACACGCTGTCCGCCCGGCTGCGCGGCCGGCTCGATGTGACGCGGGCTCTTGCGCTCGGTGCATCCGTGTTCGCGGAAAGCCGGTCGGAACCGCGCACCAACCCGTCGAACACCGGCGGCCTCGCCAGCCCGATCGATTACACCCGTCAGGGTGCCGAATTCGAAGCCAATTATGCCAACGACCGCACACGCTGGACCAACTCGGTCCGCTTTACCGATGCCAACTACAAGGATGGCACCCAGCTCGGCACCGGGCTGACCATCGACGAAGATTTCCGCGACCAGACGACCACCGAGGGCCGCTCGCGCTTCACCTATGCAGTGTCGCCGAACCTTGCCGTGTTTGCCCAGGGCACGGTCATGGACCAGGCCTATGACAATGCCCAGCTGATCGGCGGCGCACTGCGCAAGCGTGACTCTCGCGGATACACTGCTTCTGGCGGTATCGACTTCGAACTCTCCGCGCTGATCCGCGGCGACATTGCCGTCGGGTACCTGAACGAGAAAAAGGATGACAGCTTCTTCAAGGATGTCAGCGGCCTGTCCGTAGACGGCACGATGCAATGGTTCCCGAGCCGCCTCACCACGGCGACCTTCAATGCCAGCCGCCGGGTGGTCGATGTCGGCCTGTTCGAGTCGCCGAGCGCGCTTGCCACAGACCTGCGCGGCCGCGTTGACCACGAACTGCGCCGCAATATCATCCTGTCCGGCTGGGCCGGTTTCACGTCCTATGACTATCAGGAAATCGACAGCAAGGACGAGCTGCAGGAAATCGGCGCGTCGGTGACCTACAAGATGAACAAGAAGGTCCACGGCGAAGCCTTCGTGCGCCACTACAATCGCGACACCAGCGGTTCGGCTGTCACCTTCGATAATTCCTTCGGCGTCGATCTCATCGGCGTGGAGCTGAGACTGCGCCCCTGATCCCGGTGCGTCTTCCGTTCCACCCTTAATGCCTCCAACCAACGGTATAGTGTCTTGACCAAGAGTTTCAGTATCGAACTGCCAGCGCAACTCGGCGGCCCTCAGGCGGGACCGAGCGAGGAGCCGGCGTTCAACTTCAAATCCTTGATCGGGATCGTCTATCGCCGGTTCTGGCTGATTGTGACAGGCTTTCTCGCCACGTTCCTGCTGATCGCCTACGCGACCTTCACAGCCACGCCGATCTACATGGCGTCGACAACGCTGCAGCTGACAATCAACCAGGAAAACGTCATCGACCTCGGCAGCGTGCTCAACGGCATCGCTCCGAACACGGCGGAAATCGATACCGAAGTCCTCGTCATCTCGTCGAAATCCCTGCTCAGCAAGGTCGCCGAGAAGCAACGCCTCTACGAGGATCCGGAATTCAACTGGACTCTGGCCGAGCAGAAGCCCGGCCTGCTCGACGGCCTCACCAAGCCGATCAAGAAAAGCCTCGGCATGAATGTCGAGAAGGTCGATCCGTATGCCGGCCTCAGCGCCGAAGACCGTGAAGCGGCGATCATGCAATCGGTCGTCGGAACGCTCGGCAGCAAGGTCCGCGTTGGCCGCGTCGGCACAACCTACCTGCTGACCGTCACCGTCACCTCGACCTCGCCGCAAACCGCCGCGCGCCTCGCCAATGCCATCGCCGACCAGTACCGGGTGCAGCAGCTTGAAACCAAGCTCGACGCCACCCGCCGCGCCACCGAATGGCTCGGCGAGCGGGTCGTCGCCCTGCGCGATGAAGTCGCCGAAAAGGAAAACCGCGTCGAACGTTTCCGTGCCGAGAGCAATCTCGACACCGCGATGGGCAACACGCTGACCGAGCAGAACATCGCCTACCTGACCAGCCAGAAGACCCAACTCGAAGTCGATCTCAACCGTGCCCGTGCCCGCTATGAAAGCGCCCGCCGCCAGATCGATTCCGGTGCCGGCGCCGAAGGCATCGGCGAAGTGCTCGACTCGTCGCTGATCTCGCGCCTCAAGGAACAGCTTTCCACCCTGCGCGGCCGCGTCGCCGAACTCGAAACCAAGCTTGGCCCCCAGCATCCGGAACTGATCGGTGCACGGAACGAAGTGGCCGACGTCGAGAAGCAGCTGAATTCCGAAATCCGCCGGATCTCGGCCAACCTCGAGAGCGAGGTGAAGGTCAAGCAGGACCAGGTCAACTCGATCGACGCCCGGATCAACCGCTCGAACGCCCAGCTGCGCGGCAACTCGCTGTCGATGGTGCGCCTGCGCGAACTCGAACGCGACGCCGAAACCAGCCGCGTCCTGTATGAGGAATTCATTGCGCGCTCCAAGGAAACCCGCGAGCAGGACGACCTCGTCCAGGCCGACGCCGCCATCCTGTCGACCGCCTCGGTGCCCGGCGGCCCGGCTGCGCCCAAGAAGGCCCTCAACCTCCTGATCGGCGCTGTCCTCGGCGGTATTCTCGGCGGCGCGCTTGCGCTGCTTGCCGAAATGTTCGACGCCAAGATCAGCTCCTCGGAAGATGTCGAGCGCAAGTTCCGCGTGCCCGCCATCGGTTCGGTCCCTCTGATCCGCGCGCCCAGCCTGTTCGGCCTCGGCCAGACCACGCCGGCAGACTTCCTCGTAGAGAATCCGCTATCCGCCTTCGCCGAAAGCGTGCGCTACCTGCGTGCCGCCATCGCCTTCTCCGATCTCGACAGCGAGACCAAGACCGTCGCCATCACCTCGGCCCTGCCGGACGAAGGCAAGACCAGCCTGACGCTCAGCCTCGGGCGGATGTCCGCCATGTCCGGTTCGCGCACGATCGTCATCGACGGCGACTTCCGCCGCCGCCAGCTCACCGAGATGTCCGGCCTGACCCCCGAGATCGGCTTCATCGAACACCTGTTCGGTGCCGGCCAGCTGTCCGACGCCATCCAGCGCGACCGCAAGACCACGCTCGACGTCCTGCCGCTGTCCCAGTCGGGTCACACGCCGCATGACGTGTTCGGTACCCGCGCCTTCGACGACCTCCTCGCCCGCCTGCGTTCGATGTACGACCTGATCCTGATCGATACCGGCCCGCTGCTCCTGATGGCCGAAGCCCGCGTCGTTGCCGGCAAGGTCGACAAGTCCATCCTCGTCGTCCGCTGGCGCCACTCGACCACCGGCGCCGTCAAGCAGTCGCTGAATCTCCTGAACGCCTTCAAGGCGGACGTCCTCGGCATCACCCTGAACATGGTCGACCTCAACCGCCGCCGCCACCACCGCGATCCGGGCGCGACCTACAAGGCCTACCGCAAGTATTACCAGACCGAGACCAAGCGCTCGATGTTCGGGTTCGATCTCAACCAGGGTGCCAGGCCGAAGAAGGGCATGAAGCGCCCGATCGCCGTGCAGACGCCGCCGAACGCCGCCTCGCATGTCCAGGAACCTGCCAACTCCTTCGAGAACTGAGGGACATCAAGGCCATGGCTGACGATGTCCGGATCGCGCACCTGGGGGCCAGCCGGGACGGCCGCCCTCTGTCGCGTCCGCGCAAGGTCGCTTTCTTCGGTCATGACGCCGCCGATGCCGCCGTGCGCCGGCGCATCCAGGCCTTCCAGGACGATGGCGTCAGCGTCACCGGGTTCATGATGCGCCGGGGCGAGGATGCCGCGCGTGACTGGCCGAACGTCGATCTCGGCCAGACCCATGACAGCGCCTTTGTGCAACGCATCCGCCAGGTCTTCGCCGGCGCCGCGATTGCCGCGACGCCCCCGGAGGACCTTGCTGCAGCAGACCTGATCTACGCCCGCAATCTCGACATGCTGATCTGCGCCTTCCTTGCCAAGCGCAAGGCTGGGCTGAAGACGCCGGTCGTCTACGAATCGCTCGACGTCCACCGCCTGCTGACGCGCTCCGGCATTGTCGGCATGCTGATGCGCTACCTCGAACGCACGCTCCTTTCGCGCTGCCTTGGCCTCGTGGTCAGTTCGCCGGGCTTCCTGCGCAACCATTTCGAGCGGCATTATCCGGGCCGCTACACGGCCGCGCTGGTTGAGAACCGTCTCGCGGCCGGTGCCGATTTCGGTCCCCGTCCGGCTCCGCGCGGCCTGAAGCACCCGGGCCGTCTGTCGCTCGGCTGGGTCGGCATGCTGCGCTGCCAGCGCTCGTTCACGCTGCTCTGCCAACTCGCGGACCAGTTCCCGGACACCCTGCACATCCACCTGCACGGCTTGCCGGCACGCACCGAGATCGAGGTCTTCGAACCGGAAATCGACCGCCGCGCCAACATGACCTATCATGGCCGCTACAAGTCGCCCGAGGATCTCGGTGCGATTTATGGCGGCCTCGATGTGGTCTGGGCCGGAGACTTCATGGAAGCCGGTTACAATTCGGTCTGGCTGCTTCCGAACCGCATCTATGAAGGCGGCTATTATGGCCGTCCGTCGATCGCTCCCGAGGGCACCGAAACGGCGGCCTGGGTCGAGGCCCGCAAGGGCGGCTTCACGGTCGCGGAACCGCTCGACCAGACCCTGCCGGCGCTCGTCCGCACCCTGTTGTCAGACCCGTCCCGCATCGAAACCTGCTCGCGCAATCTCCTCGCCCGGCCGGAGGATGACTTCGTCCAGCCGCACGGCCTGCTGGCGGAAATGCTTGACCGCTTCCTCGACGCCGAGGTGCCGGCATGAACATCGCCACGCGCATCGACGTCGACGAACGCACCAGCATGACCTGGGCGAACATCTTTTCCAGCGAGAAGCCGGCCCCGATGTGGGAACAGGCGCTCATCACGCTCTGGTTCTTCCTCACTTATGTGCCGGTCAAGGGCTCCACCGCGATGCTCTACCTGCTCGTGCTGGCCTTCATGGGCATCCTGGCCATGGACAAGCAGACCATCGTACCGGTGATCGCGAAGACCTGGCCGCTCTACCTGCTGCCGATCTTCGGCCTGATGTCCTTCATGTGGTCGCCGCACTCCAGCGAGGCGTTCCGGCAAGGCCTGCTCCTGATCCTGACCGCGCTGACCATCGTCATCATCGCCTCGCGCACGGATATTCGCCATGCGCTGCGCTGCCTGATGTTTGCCGGCTGGATGGCGACGATCATGGCCATTCCGTACTGGAACAGTTTCCATACCGGGGCGATGTACGGGTCCAAGAACTACCTGGCGATCCAGGTCACGTTCATGATGCTGATCTCGTGCGCCGCCGCCCTCAACAAGCGCGAACTGCTCTGGGTACGCCTTGCGGCGATCCCGTTCATTCCGCTCGGCTTCATCATGGTCCTCCGGGCAGATTCGGCGACCTCGCTGGTCTTCGCCGTGATCGGACCGGTCCTGCTCGTCCTGATGAAGCTGTTCTGGGTCGAGACCGCGCGGTTCCGCAACGTTCGCCCGGCAATCCTGATGATCGCCATTGCCGTCATCCTCGTTGGCGTCACCCTCATCCTCAGCATGCCGTCCAACTCCTTCGTGGCGGATTTCCTCGGCCTTGTCGGCAAGAAGCCCAACCTCTCAGGACGGACCACGATCTGGATGGCCGGGCGGGTCGTGCAGGACCAGTACCCGCTATTCGGAACTGGCCTGGCCGGTTTCTGGAACCCGGAGAACGGCGCCGCGCAGTCAATCAACTTCTATGATTTCAAGCCGTTTGGGACGAAGCTCAGCTTCCACAATTCCTATATGGAAGTCCGCGTCCACCTCGGCTTGATCGGTTTCTGGCTGTTCATTCTCATCTGGGTCTGGTGCACGTTCCGGCTGGTGAAAACCTGGCTGAAATCCCACGACATCGAAGCCTCCCTGATGATCGTGACCTCGCTGCTGGTTTTCATGTCGACGCACACGGAATCCTGGGCCTTCGGCACCTTCAACACGCCGGTGAACCTTCTTTATCTCGGGGCTGTGGCGACTCTCGGCGCGACCGGAAAACGGCTGGTCGGACGGATGCCGGTCATCGTGAAAGAAATGTCAGACGGCCGCTGAGACTCTTTTATACGTGAATTCCACAAGAATCAGGCATTCTCGGCGGTTCAGGGGCCGTCAGAGCACCCGTATGAATAATCATTAAGGTAGGATTCAGACCCCTAATCGAACACATTGATGACAGGATTGGGAACGATCCTTTGTCTGTCGCGTAGAGTTTCGCGAGAGGACTTAACCACCTCTTAAACGTTGCAATGTGAGTATGTTGACATGCGCAGTATCAGTCCATCTGCCTCCGGGAGACGAACTTTGATTGATGTCGTCAGCGCTGCCATCATGCCCCGCTCCTGGGAACTGGATTCGCGCATCGAACCGGAAACTTACGACAAGTGGCCTGTATGGGCGCGCCTGATCATCATCGTGGGCCTCAGCGGCCTGCTGTGGGCCGCGATCATCAGCGGCATCATGGCGCTCTTTTCCTGATCAGGCCTGCAGCGTTTGCTGCTCTGCCTTCTGGCCTCTCGACACCAGCATTTCCAACGCCGACGCCGACCATTGCCTGTGCACCAGCAGCAGGTACGCCGCATATGCGGCCGCGCCGGTTACCGCCTTGGCTCCCAGCCGCACATATGACGCCTGGTCTTCCACGAGGAACGACACCCCGTACACCGCCACCACCATCGCCGCGCAGGCCGGATAGGCCGGCAACAGCGCCGCCAGGTAGGCCTTCAGCCGGACATTCATCGATTTCAGCAACATCGGCACGGCGAGCACGGCGCGCACCGCGTACATGAGGGTGATCGAGAACACCACCGCCGCCACACCATGCGGCACCAGCAAAACCGCCGCGCCCAGTACGACCGCAATGTCGACCACCGACAGGACCAGCAGCAGGTTGAGCTGCCGCATCGCGGTCAGCGCATGGTTGCGGAAATAGGCAAGGGGCACCAGCAGGCCCGACGCTCCCAGCGATACCAGAACCGGCGCAGCCCCGGCATACTGATCGTCCAGGGCAAATTCGACCAGGTCGCTTGCCGTCAGCATGATGCCCGTGAACACTGGCACACAGATCAGCGCCGACATCTGGGTCAGCCGGATCAGCAGATTGGACCTGTCCTGTGCCGTCTCCCGGTTACCGGACAGCAGCACCACCCACAGTGACCCGATCGGTGCCGCAAAGGTGCTGAACAGCGCATCGGTGAACCGCGCGGCAATCCGCATGATGCCGACCGCCGCCGCACCGAAGCTGAACCCGACCACCAGGTCGAGCACGCGCATGTATGAAGACCCGATGGCTTGCGCGACAAAGATCCGCGTCGCGGCCATCAGGAAGCTGGTTGCCTGGGCCAGCGACAGGACAAACCCCGGCACCCAGCGGGCCCGCACCATCATGAACGCCGAGGCGGTCACCACATTGACGCCCCGCTGCACGACCAGTGCCCATTCCGGTGCCGGCCCGAACGCTGTTGCAAGCGCCGCGAGGCCCGAGATCAGCGTGCACAGGATGCCGCGCAGGGCGACGCCCTTGAAGTCGTGCCGTGCCAGGAGGATCGCCGATGGCGGAATTCCGAAGGGTACCAGCAACAGGCTCAGAGCCAGCGCTGGAAGCACCGTTTCCAGGCCGGGTTCGTGCATCAACTGGGCCAAAATCCGGCCAGACAGTCCTATTGTTCCGGCCGCAATGGCGAACAGGAGCATGGACATCCAGAACGCGCTCGACAGCGTCCGGGGGGAAAAATCCTGCTCCTGGACAACCGCATCGACACCCGCCGACTGGGCCTGGAAATTAAAATAGTCAACCAAAACAGCGCCCAGCGCGTAGACGCCGAACACAATCGGGTCGAGCTTGTAGGTCAGCAGCACGAACAGGCCGACGGCAAACACCTGCGACGTCGCCATATTGGCAATATTCCAGAACATCGCCGACCGGAACGCACCGGCAAGCCGCGTGTCGGAATCATTTTCTCCAGGAATTTCAGGTAGTTCGGTCATCTGGCGTCGTCCCGGAAGCGGTTTCTGGCGTTCGGTTGCCATGCCGGGATTAGGCATGAGTCGCAATCCTATCTGCAATCCGGACGCCATGTACCCCGGCATTCCGGGACCGGATGTCCAACCGGTACGCCATTTGCAGGTCGTGGCCCGTTGCGCGGACATCCGATTTCCCCGATGCAGAAGCCCCGCACCGACTACAGGATCCGGACCACAGATGCAGCCCGAAATCGACGTCACGGTGATCGTTCCGGCCTACCAGGCCTCGGAGTTTGTCGGTGTCGCCGTCAGGGCCTGCCTGGCGCAAACCGGCATCGCCTTCGAACTGCTGGTCGTCGACGATGGCTCGCCAGAGCCCTGCGAGGCCGCTGTGACGGCCGCAGCGGGTGGCGACACGCGGGTGAAGTACATCCAGATGCCGGTCAATGGTGGCCCCTCGGCGGCACGTAATCGTGCCCTGGATCTGGCTCAGGGCCGATACGTTGCGGTGCTCGATGCCGACGATTCCATGGAACCCGACCGTCTGTCGCGCATGGTCGCTGCTGCTGACGACCTGGATGCAGACATTGTCGTCGACCATGTCATCCGGTTCGATTTCGACACGCCCGGCGCCGAGCGCACGCTGCTGCTCGACAGGGGCATGGCCGACGCTCCGGTCGCGATTGACCTGCTCACTCTGACCGATCCCGCTTCCGACAGCGCCTTCGGTGCGCCGCTCGGCTACCTGAAACCCTTGTTTCGCCGGGCTTTCATTGAGGCACAAGGTGTGCGCTACGATCCGAGCTTGCGCAATTCCGAAGACCACTATTTCGTCGCCGAACTGCTCGCGGCTAGCGCGCGTATGTTCCTGCTGCCCTTTGTCGGCTACCACTACGCCATACGGGAAGGGTCGCTCTCCTACCGCATCAGCCCCGCCAAGGCCCGCGCCATCATCGCAGCTGAAAGGTCTTTCCGGGCGCGCCACACCGCACTGATGACACCGCAAATGCTCAAGGCTTCGGACGCCCGCCTGGATGCCTGGACGAAAGTGGCCGAGTTCGAGACCCTGATCGATGCCCTGAAGCGCAGGAACCTGCCGGCCGCGCTCGGTGCCCTGCTGGCGACCCCCGGGCATGCGGCCGGTCATCTTGACCGGCTGGTCGGTATCGCCACCTCCCGCCTGCGCTGAGGCCAGTCTCTCCAAGACAAGCAAAAGCCGGCGTATCGCTACGCCGGCTTTTGAGCATTCTGGTTTCAGCCTACCGCGCGCCGCGCGAGAACAGGACGGCCGGGATGGTTTTCAACATGATCCGGAAATCGCCCCAGAATGAACGGGTCCGGGCATATTTGACGTCGAGCTGGACGCGCTCTTCATAGGTCGTGTCGCTGCGGCCCTCGACCTGCCAGAGGCCGGTGATACCAGGCTTCACGGAGCAATAGTCGCGGTAGAATTCGCCATACTTGCCGATTTCGTTGGCAACGATCGGGCGCGGGCCGACAAGCGACATGTCCCCGCGGATCACGTTGACCAGCTGCATCAGTTCGTCGATCGAGGTCTTGCGGATGAAATTGCCCAGCGGCGTGATGCGCGGGTCGTTGGTCAGCTTCTGCGTGGCGTCCCATTCTGCCTTGGCAGCGGGGTCGGTTTCGAGGATGTGCTGGAGGCGCGCATCGGCGTCCAGAACCATTGAGCGAAGCTTGAAGCAGTTGAATGTACGGCCGTTGAGGCCCTGGCGCCGCTGCCAGAACACCGCCTTGCCGCCGTCCTGAAGCCGGATGGCGATCGCGATGGTGATGAGCAATGGAAGTACCAGGACCAGCGCGAGCAAGGCGATGACAACATCAAAGCTGCGTTTGACTGGTTGTTTGGGCCCTGGTTGACCGCGATCGCGGTGTGCCGACCCGAATGCTGCGGTTTCTGCTTGCCGTGACTGATTGGAAAGTCTCAGACCCATCTGTGTCCCCAGGTAATCTACTCAATTGCAAAAGAACTCTTCCCGGAAATTCTCTCGCGTCTTCAGTTCTGACTGTTAACTTTGAGATAGAAGAATTCTTTATTTCATTTGGGGTGGTTTGCAAACTGTATACCGGATTTTGCGGGCAATATTCCCTTGTAAAGCGCGCTAATACGGAAATTACGCCTCACAGGCGAAGTATTCATCAAATATTCATCCCCCCAATAGGGTGGGTTAATCACTAAATATCAATTCGATATGCAGGGGTGAGCTCAGAGCCCCAGATCGGGACGGATTCGTGCCATTCCGGGCCGGATGAAGAACCGGCGGCAACCTGTCTGGTCACCGCCGGCAATATGATTCCGTGGGATGCGCTGGATCAGAATATCCGCTCGCCGACACGTAGTGTGTCGCCGGGTTTCACCATTGTCGACGTGTTCAGCTCGAAGGCCTCCTCCGCGTGCGATTCAACGCTCTTGATGAAGATGACTTTCTTGTTTGCGCGATAGGTGAATCCGCCCGCTGCGGCGACGGCGTTCAAGACAGTAAGCCCTGAAGTATAAGGATATTCTCCCGGCCGGCCGACTTCTCCGAGGATGTAGAAGGGGCGGTAATTGGTGACTTCCGCGCTGACCCGCGGATTCAGAATATAGTCGCCATCCAGCATCGAGACGATCTTGGCTTCCAGCTGTGGCGTCGACAGACCGATCGCCTGGACCTGGCCGACCAGCGGCAGCGAAATCGCACCGGTGCCGTCGACTTCGAACTCTCCGGAAAGGTCAGGCTGGCCATAAACTGTAATGCGAACTTTATCGCCGTTGCCTAGCAAATAGGCAGCACTTGCCTCCTGTTGGGACACTTCGGAGTTCGTATTGGGCTGGACGCCGATCGGGCGTGTCGAAACTGGTCCAGTCGACTGGCACGCGGTCATTGCAATGACCATGACGGCGAGCATGCCCGCAAGCAGTGTTTTGAAGAACGGCATGGCTACGTTTTCTCCCATAATCGAACGAACGGCAACGCCGCCACGCAAGTGACGTTCCAGTCGGCTAGGTCGTCAGGAAACTGACGTCATCGCCGAGAAACCTTGCCGCCGACAGTTTGCTACTGATGAAGGCCCCTGTGTCCAGCCCAATCCGCCGATTGTCCCGGTAAATCGCTTCGGCCGGTGTATGTCCATGCACGACGACCTGGTCGAACCGCACGGGGGATTCAAGGAACTCGTCGCGGATCCACAGCATGTCGCGCACCGACTGGCGTTCGACCGGGGTTTCCGGCCGCAAGCCCGCGTGCACGAACAGGTAATCGCCGGCGACGTAATAGTGCTGGAGGCTTTCGAAGAACTTCCTGTGTTCGTCGGGAAAGCGCTCGCGGAATTCGGTCCAGACCTTGTCCCAGGCCCGCGCCGCGGCCTGCATTGCTTCCTGCGAGTCCATGTTGGCGCGCACGTTCGGTGGTTGGAAGCCGTAGGAATACAGTGTCTCTGCGCCGCCGTATCGAACCCATTGCTTGCCGAAGCTTGCATCCTGCAGGAAGCGCAGCAGCGCTTCTTCATGGTTGCCCATCAGGAAGACGCGTTCGAATTCGGCCAGCCGATCACCGAGCAGCAGGTCGATGACATCCCGCGACTGCAGTCCGCGGTCAATATAGTCGCCAAGGAAAATCAGAGTCCGAGACGTAATGCCGGTCAGATCCTTGCTGTCCTCGTCAATCTTGTCGATCAGCTTTTCCAGCAGGTCGCGGCGGCCGTGAATGTCGCCGATTGCGTAAATGCACTGGCCTTCCGGCGCGAAGGACTGGCGGGTGATTTTGGCCGGTGAGGAGGAGCGAACGTCTTTTGCCTGTTCCGAATACTGGCCACGATTGGCCCGCATCCGCCCGCGCAAGGACGTCGCAGACCGGGTAATATTACCCAGCCTCTGCAGAAAAGACTGCCGGTCCTGATCGTTACGCCTGGACATGGTTCCCCAATGGTTAACCGCTCCTCTTATAGCGAATTATCACCGAAAACCAACGTGTTCGGCTATCGGGCGAATTATGTCCTGATGGCTGTCTGTTTCAGGAAACCGGCTGCCCAGCTCATATGCATGATACCGGACGCAATGCCTGCATAGAGGCCGCATGCAGATTTTTTCCATATCGCAACGGCAACCGAAGCTGCCGCGAGCAGTCCGAAATAGCTCAAAGGCAGGATCAGGACAGGCCAGAAGACGGGAGCCAACAGGACGCCGGCCACGTTCGCCAGCAACGCAAAAATCGGCAACGCCTGACGTAGTTTCAGGGACTTTCCGTGCTTGTGCACGGTCCGGGCGCGGCCCTTGCCATAGTTGAAATACTGGCGGGCCAGCGACGACATGCTGCCGCGCGGGACATACTGGATGCGGATGTCTGCATCGAGGAAGATGCGGCCGCCAGCGGCGACGACGCGCTCGTCATATTCGGCGTCTTCATTGTGGGAGAAGGTTTCGTCGTAGCCGCCGACCTTGCGGTACATCCAGATATCGAACCCGGCATGATGGCCGTGATCGACGTAGCCGGATTTGCGGCCGCCACGATGCGATGAGCCGCCTGATCCGAGCGGCGTATCGACGATCCATGCATTGGCCTTTTCGAAACAGGTCTTCCCGACAGCGTCCATCGGCACAACGACCGACGAGGCGTGCGACGAGAGCAGCGCTTCGGCGATGCGCAGGATGAAGTTCTCCGGATAGATCGAATGCGCATCGCATCGTACCACGAACCGGATGTCATCGGTTTCGTGCGCGGCGACTGCAAGGTTCATGGCGGCCGACTGCAGGCGCTTCGGATTGTTAACCAAGCGGAGGTTCGGAAACTCCTGCATCAATCGGTTGACGATCTCGACTGTGCCATCCTGGCTGCCGCCATCGGCGACGATCAGGCGCACGCTGGCGAGGCGGGAATCGCCCGCCATCAGCGAGCGAATACAGGTCTCGATGTGTAGTTCTTCGTTCAGGGCGGGGATGATCGCGAGGACGGAACTGGGGTTCAGGACATCGTAGGGATGGACGAGTTCGAGGACTGGTACTGTAGCTTTCATCTCGGGGCCCGGAGTCTGGTTGACCCCGAAGCAGCAAGTTCCATTCCATTAACGATGGTGGCGGGAGGTCCGGCCGGGCAGGAGCCGGCGACAACAGACGTCTGGCGGTTTCCCAACGTCACGCTTGCCGGTCGGCAGGAACACCATATTGTGGCGGGAAACCAGCACAGGAGGGCAAGCCATGATTGGTGTCGTCGCGAAACTCACGATTCAGCCGGGCAAGGAGTCCGACTTTGAACAGGCCGGCAAGGACCTGATGGCCAAGGTCAAGGCCAACGAGCCGGGCTGCCTGACCTACCAGCTCTACAAGTCCAAGAAGGAGCCGGGCGTCTACATCTTCATGGAACAGTATGCCTCTCAGGACGACCTGACCGCCCATGGCAAGACTGAATACTTCAAGGCCGCAGGCCCGGCGCTCGGCGCCTGCCTCGCCGGCGCTCCGGACGTTCAGTATTTCGACATCGTCGAGTAGGGCACAAGATGGACCTGTCGTTCACGGTTGCCGACCGCGCGTTCCAGAAGGACGTCCGGGAATGGATCGCCTCCGCCTTCACGCCTGACCTTCGCGCCAAGGCAGCAGCGTCCAAGAATGGCTATCTCGACAAGGAAGGGCAGGTCGCCTGGCAGAAGAAGCTCTATGAGAAGGGCTGGGTCGCGCCGAACTGGCCGCAGGAATTCGGCGGTCCGGGGCTCAGCCCGTCGGAGCGCTACATCCTGAACATGGAATTGTCGGCGGCCGGCACGCCAACGGTCAGCCCGATGGGAATCTCGATGGTCGCGCCGGTCCTGATGGCCTTCGGTTCGGATGAGCAGAAAAAGCGCCACCTGCCACCGATCCTCAAGTCGGACATCTGGTGGTGCCAGGGTTATTCCGAGCCCGGCGCAGGGTCTGACCTCGCCTCGCTGCAGATGAGCGCCGTGCGCGACGGCGACGACTACATCCTCAACGGCTCCAAAATCTGGACCACGCATGCCCAATGGGCCGACTGGATATTCTGCCTGGTGCGCACCTCGCGCGAAGGTATCCGGCAGGAGGGCATCAGTTTCATCGTTTTCCCGATGACCCTGCCGGGCATCAGGGTGTCGCCGCTGCCGACCCTCGACGGACCGGCCGAGGGCCAGCAGGAAATCAACCAGGTCTTCTTCGAGGACGTCCGTGTGCCGGTCGCCGAAGCGCTTGTCGGCGAGGAGAACAAGGGCTGGACCTATGCGAAATACCTGCTCCAGTTCGAACGCGGCAATGCCTATGCGCCGGGCCTGCGCAGCATGCTCAACAAGGCCCGCAAGATCGCCAGTGCCGAACAATCGCAAGGCGAGGCGTTGATCCGCGATGCGGATTTCCGCCGCAAGCTGTCGAGCCTCGAGATCAAGATCGACGGTCTTGATGCCACCGAGCGCCGCATCTTTTCGGCACTGTCCGCCGGTGAGGCGGTCGGGCCGGAAAGCTCGATGCTGAAATGCCAGGGCTCGGAAACCCAGCAGGCTATCACCGAACTGGTGGTCGAAGCGGCGGGTGCCTATGGCGCGCCGTTCACACAGGACAATTTCGCCTATGCCCGCGCCGGGGCCAATGCGGACATTCCGTATCCGTCCTACTCGGTCACGGCGGCGACGAGTTATTTCAACTATCGCAAGACCTCGATCTATGCCGGCTCCAACGAGGTCCAGCGCAACATCATGGCCAAGATGGTCCTGGGTCTCTGATGGCAGCTTCCGATCAGGTGGTTTCCTCAAGCGCCACAGCCAATCCCGGGACACCGAACAAACCCGGTCTCCTCACGCGCCTGTCCTTCGGCATCGGCGGCGCTGCCGACGGCATCAAGGATAACGGGTTCGAGTATTTTCTGTTGCTCTACTACAGTGCCATTCTCGGCTTGCCGTCGACGCTGGTGGCATCGGCGCTGCTGATTGCACTGGTCATCGATGCGGTGTCTGACCCGATTGTCGGC
This sequence comes from Hyphomonas sp., assembly GCA_041741315.1. Classification (GTDB taxonomy): domain Bacteria; phylum Pseudomonadota; class Alphaproteobacteria; order Caulobacterales; family Hyphomonadaceae; genus Hyphomonas. The sequence goes on from JBGSKI010000014.1 coordinate 21,844, forward strand.
TACTGGTCGGACAATCTGCGGACCCGCTACGGACGTCGCCACCCTTTCATGTATGCCGTCGTGATCCCGATCGCGATTGCGTATTTCATGGTCTGGAACCCGCCCGCCGGGATGGCCGGCCATGCCCTTTTCTACTGGTTGCTCGGCTGCACCGTTCTCGTCCGCCTGCTGTTCACCTTCTACTCGGTGCCCGGCACGGCGCTCGCCGCCGAACTGACGGATGATTACGACACACGCACGTCGCTGATGTCGTTCCGGTATTTCTTTGCATGGATTGGCGGCCTGTCCGTTCAGATCGTGCTGCTCTGGTTCCTGCTGAAGCCGAGCGAGTCAAATCCGTCGGGCTTCTTCAGCCTTCCGGGGTGGCGCACTTACGGCCTTCTCGGTTCAGGCCTGATTGCCCTGGCGGTCCTCGTCTGTGCGGCCGGCACGCATTCGCGCATCCCCTACCTGAAGCCACCTCCGCCGCAGCGCACGCTGACTTTGGGTACGATCTTCCGCGAGATTTTTGAAACCGTATCGGCACCGTCGTTCCGGGCGCTTTTCCTGGCCACCCTGTTCGGCCTGCTCGCAGGGGGCATTTCGGCCGGGCTGAACCAGTACATCAATGGCTTCTTCTGGGACTTCAAGACGCCACAGATTGCGGTCCTGACCATCTCGGTCTTCATCTCGTCGTTCCTCGCGGTGGTCGTCGCACCGGTCATCGGGCGCCTGTTCGGAAAGAAGCGCGGTGCCATGGTGATCGGCATCCTTGCCTTCACGATTGCGCCGCTGCCCGTCTTCCTGCGCCTTATGGGCGTGTTGCCACCGAACGGAACGGAGGCGCTGTTCAATATCATCCTGTTCATCACGATCTTCGACCTTTCCCTGATCATCGCGACGCAAATGTTGCTCGGCTCGATGGTCGCCGACATTGCCGAGGAAAGCGAACTGAAGACCGGCCGGCGTTCGGAAGGTATTTTCTTTGCCGGCATCAGTTTCATCCGCAAGCTGTCGCAGGGGGCCGGGCTGATGGTGGCTGCGGTGGTGCTTGGCGTCGCCAGGATCGCGCCGGGCATGCAGCCGGGCGATGTTCCGGACGCGTCCCTGCGCCTGCTCGGCTGGGGATATGCTCTGACGCTGCTCACCATGTGGATGTTAATGATGCTCTGCGTCAGTTTCTACCGGATCAGCCGGGAAAGCCACGAAAGCAACCTTACTGCCCTGGCCGCACGGAACGCTGCGCCCCCGGCCCCTTGAAAATCTGACTGAAATGTCATGACGTGCCGAATTGCCACTTTGGTAATGCCGCAATAGAGCCATGTTCATGATCCACACTTTGCGCATGACAAAACACGTTTCGAAGTTCCTGGTTCTGACGGGGCTTCTGGTGATGGTCCTGTTGTTCCTGGCGGTTTCGCCGCTGATGGCAGAGGCCCAGCGGCTGCCGCAGTCGGAGTCCGAAATCCAGCTCTCCTTCGCCCCGCTGGTGACCGAAGTTTCTCCGGCGGTCGTCAACGTTTACACCCAGAAGAAGGTGAAGACCGGCGTCTCCCCGCTGGAAATGTTCATGTATGGCCGCGCGGCGCCGCAGGAGCGGGTTCAGAACGCGCTCGGGTCGGGTGTCATCGTCTCGCCGGACGGCGTCATCGTCACCAACAATCACGTGGTCGAAGGCGCTGACTCCTTCCGCGTCGTCCTCAGCGACCGCCGCGAATACCCGGCCGAGCTGGTGCTGGCGGACGAGCGCACCGACCTTGCGGTGCTCAAGATCGATGCCGAAGGCGCCGTGCTGCCGGTACTGCCCTATGCCGATACCCGCGCCTCGCAGGTCGGCGATCTCGTGCTCGCCATCGGCAACCCGTTCGGCGTCGGACAGACGGTCACCAGCGGCATCATTTCTGCTACGGCCCGCACCGATGTCGGCATCAATGACTATGCCTTTTTCATCCAGACCGACGCAGCGGTGAACCCCGGCAATTCCGGAGGCGCACTGGTCAACATGAAGGGCGAGCTTGTCGGCGTGAACACGGCAATTTTCTCGCGGGACGGCGGCTCCAACGGCATCGGTTTTGCGATTCCGGCAGAGATGGTCAGGCGTGTGGTCAACGCCGCGATGCATGACGGCACCTTCGTGCGGCCATGGCTCGGCCTTGCCGCCCAGACCGTCAGCTTCGACATGGCCAAGGCCCAGGGCCTGTCGCGCCCGGTCGGCGTGATGGTCACCGAAGTTTATGACAATGGCCCGGCCGACAAGGCCGGCTTGCGCCGCGGTGATCTCGTGACCGCCATCGACGGACGCGAAGTATTCGACGAGAAGGGCCTGAAATTCCTCGCGGCGATCCGCGATCCCGGCGATACAGCGGTGCTGAATGTCCTGCGTGGCGGAAAGAACCGCACATTCAGCGTCAAGGTCGCTGCGCCGCCGGGGGCCACCGCTGCTGACATCGTGCTGCTCGATGGCCAGAACGTGTTCAACGGAGCCCGCGTAGTCGAACTCTCGCCGCGCCTCGCCGAAGAGAACGGGCTCGATCCGTTCCAGAAGGGCTCGGGCATCTATGTCTATTCCGTCGCGCGCCGGTCGGTGGCGGGATCGTATTTCCGGCCTGGGGACATCATCCGCTCCGTGAATGGCAAGCCGACAACTTCGGTCAAGGACCTGAAGTCGCTGCTCGATTCTGCAGGCGGCAGCTGGGACATCGAACTCGACCGCAACGGCCACACGGTTCGCGGCACGGTCCGGCTTTAGGCTGAACTATCCGACACTCCGCGCCGGCGGCACGACGGAAGGCGCTGCGTATCGCGGGGGATGCACTTTTTTCTGTCCACTCCCACCCCCAGCCGGGATAGACTGCAAGCACGGTGATGTTTCGACACCGTATTTGCGGGAAGAGGGCAGGGGTTCGCGACTCCTGCTTCTGTGTCTCACTACCAGACTGAAATCGCGTGCCCGGAAGCCCTCTTCCCGCGCTTTTTCCCGATAACCGGACGGCCCGCAGGCCGGTCCGGCTTCCGGCGCATCCTTATCGGGCGTGCAGCACGACGGGCAGCTCTTCGTAGCCGCGCACGAAATTCGAGTGCACGCGCTTCGGCGGGCCGACGACCTCGATGTGCTCGAAGCGCTTCAGTATCTCTTCCCACAGGATGCGCAGCTGCATCTCGGCGACGCGGTTGCCCATGCAGCGATGGATTCCGAAGCCGAAAGAAATGTGCCGGCGCGCATTCGGCCGGTCGATCAGGAATTCGTCGGCGCGCTCGATCACTTCTTCGTCGCGATTGCCCGAGACGTACCACATCACGACCTTGTCACCCTTGCGGATCAGCTTGCCGCCGAACTCGATGTCCTCGGTCGCCACGCGGCGCATGTGCGGCAGCGGCGTCTGGTAGCGGATGATTTCCGACACCATGTTCGGGATCAGGCTCGGGTCGGCCTTCAGCTTAGCATACTGGTCCGGGAACTGGTTGAGGTAATAGACGCCGCCCGAAATCGAATTGCGGGTCGTGTCATTGCCGCCAACAATCAGCAGCATCAGGTTCCCCATCAGCTCCATCGGATTGTTGACCATGTCCTTGGTCTCTGGATTATGGGCCAGCAGCGAGATGAAATCCATCTGCGGCGGCCTGGCGGCGCGCTCGTGCCAGAGATGCGTGAAATAGGTCACGCACTCGGTCAGGTGCTTCATGCGCCATTCCATGTCGGCACCGACAATCCCGGCCGCGTCGGTCGTGGTGGCGACATCCGACCAGAAGGGCAGCTTGTGACGGTCCTCGAACGGGAAGTCGAACAGCGTTGCCAGCATCTGGGTGGTCAGTTCGATCGACACCTTGTCGACCCAGTTGAACCGCTCGCCGACCGGCAGGCTGTCGAGAATGGTGATTACGCGGGTCCGGATCAGTGCCTCGAGCTCGTGCAGCTGCGTTGGGGCGACGGCCGGCTGAGCCGCCTTGCGCTGCACGTCGTGAATCGGCGGGTCCATTGCGATGAACATGGGCGGGTTGATGCCGTCGCTCGGGTCGCCGATGCCGATCGCTGGCTCGGACGAGAACACCTTGTGATTGGTATCGACGGCGACGATGTCGTTATACTTGGTGATCGACCAGAACGCCCCGACTTTGCTGTCGGCACAATAGTGGACCGGGGCTTCCTGTCTCAGACGGCGAAAGTATTCCCAGTGCAGGTCCTGTTCGAACAGTTCCGCTTGGGACACGTCGATCTTGTCGAGCGGCAGGGTCCATGGGTCGGGAATGCCGGCGCTTGCGCCGTGCCAAGTATCAGCCATCTGTGGTTCCTCCGGTTGTTCTTTTGCCGGACGATACGCCGAATTCGCCGGTTGGGGAACGGATCAGGCCGCGCCGATCGTTGTGCGGTGCAACAAGCGCGGATGCCCGTCATAGCCGCCGGTCGCCATGTGCAGCAGGCAGCGATTGTCCCACATCAACAGCATGCCCGGCTGCCATTTGTGGCGATACTGGAATTCCGGCCGGGTTTGCCAGCGGTAGAGTTCGGTCACCAGGTCCCAGCCCTCGTCATGGTCCATGCCGGCAATGCCGACGATGTAACCGGCGCATCCGAACAGCGATTCCCGGCCGGTTTCCGGATGGATCCGGACCACATTGTGGCGTTCTGTTGCCTCGGCATCGGCCGACGGACGTATGTCCATTGTCCGGCCCTTGGCCTGGTCTTCCTTTCCGTACATGCCGGCGGGCGAATAGGCATTGCGGGCCGAGTGAATCGCGTGGCGGCCTTCGATGCGCTCGCGCAGGGCGGCGGGCATCTGTTCGAGGGCGAGGTACTGGTTGGCGAACAGGGTGTCACCGCCGGTCGGCGGGATGGTGATGCCATAGAGGCAGGTGCCGGCAGGCGGACGCTTCTGGAAGCTCCAGTCGGAGTGCCAGGACTCGGCGAAGATCGGCGCGGTCTCGCCGGCGGCGCGGGCGACGGCGATGATGTGCGGATGGCCGGGGATCGGCGCGATGAACGGATCGTCGCCGAACGGGCCGAAATACCGGGTGAAGCGCTCAAGGTCCTCGTCGGTCAGTTTCTGGTCCGGGAAGGCGAGCACCTGATGCTCCAGCCAGGCGGCGCGGATGGAGGCGACGGCTTCCGGGGCGAGGGGCTTTGCCAGGTCGACGCCGCGCACGGATGCGCCGCAGGCCTGGCCAGACGGGGTGACGTCCAGCTTCATGTGTGTTTCCTCCTGTCCCCACCTTATCACGATGCCCGTTCAGGCCTAGAAGGCCTGCATGAGTGATCTTTTCGATGCTGCGGGCCTGTCCCGGGATGCGCCGCGGCCGCTGGCCGACCGGTTGCGCCCCGCGTCGCTGTCGGACGTGGTCGGTCAGGACCACCTGCTGGGCCCGGACGGTTCGCTGAGCCGGATGCTGAAAGCAAGGCGGCTGTCGTCGATCATCCTCTGGGGTCCGCCGGGCGTCGGCAAGACGACGATTGCCCGCCTGCTGGCCGAGGAGACCGATCTCGAATTCGAGGCGATCAGCGCGATCTTCTCCGGCGTGAAGGACCTGCGCGCGGTGTTCGATCGGGCCGAGGGCCGGCGCAAGACCGGCAAGGGCACGTTGCTGTTCGTCGACGAGATCCACCGGTTCAACAAGGCGCAGCAGGACGGCTTCCTGCCGTTTGTCGAAAGCGGCGCCGTGACGCTGGTCGGCGCGACGACCGAGAATCCGAGTTTCGAACTGAACGGCGCGCTCCTGTCGCGCTGCCAGGTGATGGTGCTGCACCGGCTCGACGAGGCCGGGCTCGAAAAATTGCTGGTGCGGGCCGAGAATGCCGAGCGCCGGCGGCTGCCGGTCAATGCGGCGGCGCGCGAGATGATCCTCACCCTGGCCGACGGGGACGGGCGGTACCTCCTGAACCTCGCCGAGCAGGCCTTCGCCATGATGGGCGAGCCGGGTCTCCTGTCGCCGGGCGATCTTGCCAAGTCGTTGTCGAAGCGCGCGCCGGCCTATGACAAGGACGGGGACGGACATTTCAATCTCATCTCTGCCGTGCACAAGTCCGTGCGCGGATCGGACCCGGATGCGGCACTCTACTGGTTCGCCCGGATGATCGAAGGCGGCGAGGACCCGATGTATCTCGGCCGCCGGATGCTGCGCATGGCGAGCGAGGACATCGGGCTGGCCGATCCGACGGCCCTGATGGTGGTCGGCGAAGCGGTGCGGACCTATGAGCGGCTCGGTTCGCCGGAAGGCGACCTGGCGCTGGCGCATGCGCTGATCCACCTGGCGACGGCGCCGAAATCGAATGCGGCCTATGTGGCCTGGAAGGCGGCCGCCACAGCCGCGCGGGAGACCGGCAGCCTGTCGCCGCCGAAGCACATCCTCAATGCGCCAACGAAAATGATGAAGGACCAGGGCTATGGCGACGGCTATGCCTATGACCATGATGTCGAAGGTGGCGTCTCCGGCCAGGACTACTTTCCGGAAGGCATGCAACGCCCGAGTTTCTATGCGCCGAAGGGCGAAGGCCGGGAAAAGGCGATCGCCGAGCGGCTTGCCTGGATCGCCAATATTCGTGCCCAGAAGGGCAGGAAGCCATGACCCGCAACCGTCCGCTGCCTGACATTCCTGCCGGTGACGCGGAGTATGCGCGCAGCCTTGTGATGTACGAGGACAACAGCATCATCGTGTTCGACAAGCCGGCGGGCCTTGCCGTGCAGGGCGGCGGCGGGGTCAGCCGGTCGCTCGACGGGCTGATGGTGGTGTTCGCCAAGTCCAATGGCAAGAAGCCGCGCCTCGTCCACCGGCTCGACCAGGGCACGTCGGGCGTGGTGATCGCC
>JBGSKI010000015.1:0-3831 GCA_041741315.1 Hyphomonas sp.
TCGGCGGTGCTGGCGGCACGGCCGCCGCAGCCATGGCCTTGCGCGCCTTCGCCCGCTGACCTTGTGCCGCGACTTTCCCGAGCAGTTCGGCGAGAGTCTTCAGCGGGCCGAGGATCAGGAAGACCGACACCAGGGCCAGCCAGGTTGTCTGCGCAAAAGGCTGTTGCGTCAGGGCCGTGTACCGCGACACGCCGAACGCATACCCGCCTCCGAATCGCTGCACCTCCACCGACTTGCCCCGGGTATGGGCGACCACGGCGATCCGGCCCGGACCGGAATCGTCCGTACGGAAACTGATCGACCCGACAATCGGGTCGCCGCTGTCCAGCACGACGGCGTCGCCGGCCTCGATACTGGTCTCCGCGAGGCGGAACCGCGTGTCATAGACCACGGCGAGCTTGAATGCCTCGATCGAGCCGGATTCAAGACCCGGTTGCTGGGCCGGGGCCGGGCCGGGCTCGGACGGTTCGGTCCATTCGATCGCATTGCTGCCGAGCGTCGCCTTTCGCGCTTCCAGCAACATCCGGACTCCCGCCGATCCGGCGCAGTCGGCGGCCCCGCAATCGAGGATCAGGTCGACCGAGTCTGCCGCCGCATGCACCAGCCCCGTTTCGTCCCGCACCCGCAATTCGGTCGGTGTGCCGGTATCGATGGCTTCGGCGCGCAGCGCCAGGTTGCCCGGACGGCTGGACTGGAGGATCAGCTTCGCCCTGCCGTCGACGGCGAGCGACACGGTGCCGTCCAGCATCCGGTCCACCGTTTCGAAGTCGAGGTCCGGGTCCTCATACACGAGCGACGCCGCCGGCAGGCGGAACACCAGCGGCTGGCCCTCGCGGCTTTCGACTTCGAATTCCGCGATGTCTGTCCGGGCGGTGACCGAGAACCACACATTGTCCGGCCGGGCATTGAAGAACAGGACCGCCGAAATGGCGGCCATCACCGCGACCACGATCCCCACTGCCAGCAGGTAACGCTTGCCGATGCCGTCTTCTGCAGGATCCGGTTGCAGGGACATCGCCGCCGTCAATCGTCGATGCGCAGGCGCAGCGGCGACAGGACGGTGCCGCCGCGCCGCCGGCGGATCTCGAAGCCGTTATCCGTCCGGACCGAGGTTTTCAGGTCGATCTGGCAGATCTTGTCATACCGCAAAGTCTGCTTGGTATCGATCGACGAGCATTCCACCTTGCTGGAGCCCTTGGCGTTCTTGCGGATCGTGAAGGCATTCGCGCGTTCGGAATTGATCAGCACGAGCATGGAATCGGTATCTGCGGCATTGCTCCAGCGGACCGGGAAAACGGATGTGCCATCGCTCGCCAGCGTCGCCATTTCATAGACCTTGTAGGTCTTGAGCACCTTCTGCGCGGTGCCGCCATATTCGATCCGCGCCCAGCCCGTGAAGCCCTTCGGCACGTCGATCTTCCAGCTGGCGCTATACCGGCTGTCCGGCGAACTGAGATAGATATTGACTTCCTTGCCGCTCGCCGGGCTGCGGAAGCGCACGAACAGGGCGTCCGGATCGACATGGTCGTCCGGCCCCAGCATCACTGCGCCGACAATGCCGTCGCCGGCGATCGGCACCACGGCGTCGATCTTTTCCTGGACGTCGGAAGACTTGAGCAGGGGGATTGCCGGGTCGGCGGCCGCCGCCGATGCGAGCGCCGCCAGGGCAAAGAGGGCGAATGTCTGACGCAACACTGTATTCATGACCCACCGTACCGGGATGTCCTGTCCGGTAGAGAGAGATTAACCATTCGGTAAGATTATTCAAGCGGAAGTCCCGGGCGGCAAGGGCGCCATCCCGCATCCGAATTAGGCAATTACGCCGCGAAGGGTCCTGTTAACCTTCCGGCGCCTTGAATTATCGGAATCTAAGCCATTCACTGCCATCATCTCAACCTCGCGGGGGATCTCCGCGCATGGGAGCCCGGGGCAGATGTTGGCAAGATACGACCTTGTAGTGATCGGCAGCGGCCCGGCCGGCCGGCGCGCGGCCATCCAGGCGGCGAAACTCGACAAGACCGTTCTCGTGATCGAGAAGGCGCGCCGCCTCGGCGGCGTTTCCGTCCATACCGGCACCATCCCCTCCAAGACCCTGCGCGAGACCGTGCTCAACCTGTCCGGCTGGCGCGAGCGCGGCTTCTATGGCCGCTCCTACAAGGTCAAGCACGACATCTGCGCCGGCGACCTCAAGGAACGCCTGTTCAAGACGCTCGAATACGAAGTCGAAGTCCTGCGCCACCAGTTCTCCCGCAACCAGGTCACGCATGTCGAGGGCACCGCGCGCTTCCTGTCCGCCCACCAGGTCGAGGTCGAACTGGAAAGCGGCGCCTGCCACACCTATTCCTTCGACAAGGCAATGATCGCCGTCGGCACCCGGCCCTTCCGCCCCCGGACCATTCCGTTCGACGGCGAGCGCATCCTCGACAGCAACGAGATCCTCGAGATCGCCGAAATTCCGCGCTCGCTGACCGTCATCGGTGCCGGCGTCATCGGCGTCGAATACGCCACCATCTTCAGCGCGCTCGACGTCGCCGTCACCCTGATCGAACCGCGCGACACGATTCTCGACTTCGTCGACCAGGACCTGATCGCCGACCTCCTGCACGACCTGCGCAATCGCGGCATGTCGATCCGCCTCGGCTGCACCGCCGAGAAGGTCGAGCGCCAGGGCGATGCCTGCCTCGTCACACTGCAGGACGGCCGCATCGTCAAGTCCGACATGGTCCTGTTCGCCGCCGGACGGATGGGCGCGGTGGACGAGCTTGGCCTCGACAGGTGCGGCCTCGAGACCGACCATCGCGGACGCCTCGATGTCGACCGCGAGACCTACCAGACCAGCGTTCCCAACATCTACGCCGCCGGCGATGTCATCGGCTTCCCCAGCCTTGCCTCGACCGCGATGGAGCAGGGCCGCGTCGCCATTTGCCACGCCTTCGACGCGCAGATCGCCGTGCCGCCCGAACATTTTCCGTACGGGATCTATTCGGTGCCGGAAATCTCCACGATCGGCTTTTCCGAACAGCAGCTGAAGGAACGGAAAATCCCCTATGAATGCGGCATCGCCCGCATGCGCGAAACCTCGCGCGGCCACATCATGGGCCTCGAGAACGGCATGATGAAAATGCTGTTCTGTCTGAAGACGCGCAAGCTGCTCGGCGTGCACATTGTCGGCGAGGGCGCAACCGAACTGATCCATATCGGCCAGGCCGTGCTCAACCTGAACGGCACGCTCGATTTCTTCATCACCAATATCTTCAATTATCCGACCCTCGCCGAGGCCTACAAGATCGCCGCCCTCGACGCCTGGAACCGGATGACCATCCAGCCCTCGGCGGCCGTTCCCGAGGTGACTGTGGCCCAAACGCCCCGCGCCGTCGTCAACGGCTAGAGCGGCGTGCCCAAAAAGTGGACCCGGTTTTCGGCTACACGCCGCGACCAGATTACAACCTGAAGCATCACCGGCATCCCTCCGCCCAGTCGAGCACCGTGGCGATCAGTTCCGCGCGCGACCATGAGAAGGAATGATCCCCCGACAGGATCGTGCCGGTCAGGTCCACGCCCGGCTCGGCCTCGTAGGCGGCGATCAGGGGACGGATGATCATGTCGACCGGCACGTCCGTGTCCTTGTCGCCGCCGATCACCAGAACCGATTTTCCTGCCAGTTGCGGCGCGAGGCCCTGCAGGCGGAAGGCGTCGCGATTGGCGTCCATCTCGGCGAGGATCGACTCGCCGGTCAGGCCCTTCAACATCGGCAACCCGTCGGCATAGGCGGCAAAGCCGGCGGCGGCGTCCGGCGCGGCGGCGAAATAGTCCGCCACCGCGCCCATGTCG
>JBGSKI010000016.1:0-2209 GCA_041741315.1 Hyphomonas sp.
AGCGCCTGCTGCGCCGGGCTGCCGCCCATCTTCAGCGCACTGGCCCCGATCAGCGCGGTTTGCAGCAGCGGTGTCGCCGCCAGCGTGCGTCCCTGCGCCTCGAGGATCTGCCCGAGGCCGACAAGCCCGAAATGTTCGCCGCCCGGTTCGTCCGGCACGATCACGCCGAAGAAGCCAAGCTCGGCCAGCTTCTTGCGCATCGCCTCGTCGCGGCCATTGGCGCCCTTGTCGCGCAGGGCCCGCAAATGCGTCACCGGCATCTCGTCGCGCGCGAAGGCCATCGCCGTTTCGCGCAGCATTTCCTGGTCGTCTGTCAGAAGGAAGGTCATGTCTGTTGTCTCCTGCCGTCAGTCTACTGATGGTCTTTGAGGCCAAGCACACGCTTGGCGATGACGTTGAGATTGATTTCGCTGGTGCCGCCCTCGATCGAGTTGCCTTTCGAGCGCAGCCACTGGCGGGTCACTTTCTGGGCCGCATCGTCGAAACCCTCCCCTTCCCAGCCGAGGCCTTCGGTGCCGAGTGCCTCGATCAGCAATTCGTGCCGGTCCTGGTTCATCTTGGCGGCGCCGTATTTCAGGATCGAGGCGGTATGGCTCACCGCCTGCCCCGCCTTGGCCTGTTCGGTCTGGCGCTGGACGGTCAGGTTGAACGCCCTGGCATACATCTTGTGATCGGTGATCCGCCCGCGCAGGTCGCCATCGGCGATCCGGCCCTCGCTGTCGGTGCCGATATGCATCTTGGCATATTCCTCCGGCCCGAGAATGCCAGACCCGCCGGTACCGCCGAAGCCGCCGGCGGAAATCGACGAGCGCTCGAACTGCAGCAGGCGCTTGGCGATTTCCCAGCCGCCATTGACCCGTCCGACCAGCTGGTCCTTCGGCACTTTCACATCGGTGAAGAAGGTCTCGCAGAACGGGCTCTCGCCGGAAATCAGCAGGATCGGCCGCGCCTCGACGCCCGGCGACTTCATGTCGAACAGGATGAAGCTGATGCCCTCATGCTTGGTGCTCGTATCGGTGCGCACGAGGCAGAAGATCCAGTCGGCCTTGTCGGCATACGAGGTCCACACCTTCTGGCCATTGATCAGGTAATGGTCGCCCTTGTCCTCGCAGCGCGTCTGCAGGTCGGCAAGGTCGGAGCCGGCGCCCGGCTCGGAATAGCCCTGGCACCAGCGCGTGCGGCCGTTCACGATGTCCGGGATGAAGCGCTTCTTCTGTTCCTCGTTGCCGAACTCCAGCAGGGCCGGGCCGAACATCCACAGGCCGAACGAGAACAGCGCCGGGCGCGCCCGGATACGGCGCAGCTCTTCCTGCAACACCTTGTTCTGGTCGCGGGTCAGCCCGCCGCCGCCATATTGCTTAGGCCATTCCGGCGCCGTCCAGCCGACCGCGCCCATCCGCTCCAGCCACAGTTTCGAGTCCGGGTTCTTGAACTTTTCGCCCTTGCCGCCCCAGACGATCTCGTCGTCCTTCATCGGCGTCCGCATGGCGGGCGGGCAGTTCTTGTCCAGCCAGCTGCGCACGTCTGTGCGGAACTGTTCCAGGTTGTCGGCAACATCGAATGCCATGACGGTCTCCCTCGGGTGCTTTGAATTGGCTTTGGCCAAATCCTAGGCCCGTCGAAGGCCCACGCCAAGCACTCTCGCAGGGTCACGCCTCATGCGGTGTCTTGGCCCAGAAGTGCGGGACGCGGATCAGGCCATAGATGGCGCGCAGCATGGCGAGGGTTTGCAACGGCCAGTAGAGTGGTGCGGTCAGCACGTCGGCCATCCGTATGTCGCGCACCGATCCCGGGGCCGCCAGCCCGGCCCCCAGTCCAGTGGCAAGACTGGCGGCCAGCGTCACCTGTCCGGCGAGGCCGAGGTCGAGCGCCGGGCTCGCCGCGCAGGCGAGGCACCAGACAATCCACGGCCCGTGCGCCAATGCAGACACCAGCGTGACGCCAACCGACAGCTGTACGGCCAAGAACCGGCCAAGACCCAGCTCACGTACGGCCGCTCCGGGGACACGAACCAGCACGAACCAGGTCTGCATGTAGCCTTTGAGCCACCGGGATCGCTGGCCGAGCCAGACCCCGAGCCGGCGCGGCGGCACCTCCAGCGTCGGCGAATCCAGCACGTCCACTTGCCAGCCGAGGCGCGCCAGCCGCAGCCCCAGATCGGCATCCTCGGTCACGTTCCAGGCGTCCCATCCGCCCACTCCGGCGAGCG
>JBGSKI010000017.1:0-8321 GCA_041741315.1 Hyphomonas sp.
ATGAAGACCTGTTTCATCCGTCCCATGCAGCGGGCCTTCAGGGATTTGGTCAGCGTTTTCGGCTTGAGGTGCAGGTTCGCCCGCCCGGCGATTTCGAGGAGCGCGTCGCTGGCGGCGCGCAGGCCGTGTTGGATGAAATCCTCGGGCGGGGACATGGGCGGGGTCAGGGGCGGGGTCATGGGGCAAGTATGGGGCGGGATTGGCGGGTGTGGATAGATTTTCTGGGTTTGGATGGTTTGTGGTGTGGGGGTTGGGGGATTCGGTTCCATGACCTGTGGAGAGTGGGGCGCGTCCGTTTCCCCCACCTAACCTCCCCCTGGGAGGGGGAGGAACGATCTTTCTTGGGGGTTCGAACTTTCAGGTCTGCATGATCGGAGCCCGGAGCAAGGAGACTCCTCCCCCTTTTGGGGGTGGTTGGGTGGGGGAACTTGCGAGAAAGCGCGATTCCGCCTCCGGGGCTGACACAGGCGCAAAGCGCTATAAGGTAGTGCTCACAACAGCACGGCGGGGAGGCCGGAAGATGAAATCGGACGAAACGAAGCGCCGGGACAAGGCGTACTGGAAGTCGGTGGCGCGGTTGACGCTGTCCCTGCTGGCGATCTGGTTTGCGGTGTCCTTCGGGGCCGGGATCCTGTTCCGGGACGTGCTGGACCAGGTGTCGATCGGCGGGGCGCCGCTGGGTTTCTGGTTTGCCCAGCAGGGCTCGATCTATGCCTTCGTTGCGCTCATCTTCTATTATTGCGCCGCCATGAAACGGCTTGAAGCCAAACACGGCATCGGGGGCTGATTTCAATGGACTGGACGCTTTTCTGGGTCTTTGCGACCTTTGCGACCTATATCGGCATCGCGGTCTGGGCCCGGGCCGGGTCGACCAATGACTTCTATGTGGCCGGACACGGGGTTCACCCGGTGGTCAACGGCATGGCGACGGCAGCCGACTGGATGTCGGCGGCCTCCTTCCTGTCGATGGCGGGCCTGATTGCCGGGCTCGGCTATGGCGGGTCGGTCTACCTGATGGGCTGGACGGGGGGATATGTCCTGCTCGCCCTGCTGCTGGCGCCGTTCCTGCGCGAGTTCGGCAAGTTCACCGTGCCGGATTTTGTCGGAGACAGGTATTATAGCGGAACGGCGCGTCTGGTGGCCGTGGTCTGCACGCTGTTCGTGTCGTTCACCTATATTGCGGGCCAGATGTCGGGCGTCGGCCTCGCCTTTTCGCGCTTCCTCGGTGTCGATTTCAATACGGGCATCTTTGCCGGCATGGGTATCGTGTTCGTCTATGCCGTGCTCGGCGGGATGAAGGGCGTGACCTATACGCAGGTGGCGCAATATGTCGTGCTGATCTTCGCCTATACGGTGCCAGCGATCTTCATCTCGCTGATGCTGACCGGCAATGCGGTGCCGCAGCTGGGCTTCCTCTCGAACCTGAAGGGTGAGGATGTCTCGATGCTGCAGAAGCTGAACGAGACGGTGACCGGGCTCGGCTTTGCCGAATATACCAGCACCAACAAGTCGACCCTCGACGTGTTCTGCATCACGGCGGCGCTGATGTTCGGCACGGCCGGGCTGCCGCATGTGATCGTGCGCTTCTTCACCGTGCCGCGGGCCTCGGATGCGCGCCTGTCGGCAGGCTGGGCGCTGGTGTTTATCGCGCTGCTCTACACGGTGGCTCCGGCGGTCGGTGCGTTCGCGCGGACGAATATCATTACTTCGGTGAACGAGAAGACGTACGTGCCGCCGGCGGAATACGAGGCCGGTGCGGCGGAAGTGGTTGCCCGGGGCGGCGAGCCGAGCCCGGCCTGGTTCGCCAATTGGGAGAAGACCAAGCTGGTCGGTTTCGAGGACCTGAACGGCGATGGCAGGATGCAGATCCGCGGGCCGGCAGCGCCGGACGGACTCGCCAATGAGGTGACGATCAGCAATGACATCTATGTGCTGGCCAATCCGGAGATTGCCCGGCTGCCGGCCTGGGTGATCGGGCTGGTCGTGGCGGGCGGGCTGGCGGCGGCGCTGTCGACGGCGGCGGGCCTCTTGATGGTGATCGCGTCGGCAATCAGCCATGATCTCTGCCGGAGGACCTTGTTCAAGAACATGACCGACAAATCCGAACTGCGCATCGCGCGGGTCGCGGCGGCGGGCGCTGTGGTGGCGGCCGGGTTCATGGGCATCTATTCGGCCAAGCTCGCCTTCGTGGCGCAGGTCGTGGCGTTTGCCTTCGGCCTTGCGGCGGCGTCGCTGTTCCCGGTGATCCTGCTCGGCATTTTCTGGAAGCGGATGAACCGCGAGGGGGCGATTGCCGCCATGCTGAGCGGGCTGGTGCCGACCTTTGCCTATATCTGGCACTTCAAGATCGGCGCGGGCAAGGCGGCAGGGGCGGGCGAATGGCTGTTCGGCGTGTCGCCGGAGGGGATCGGGTTCGTGTTCATGTTCCTGGCGCTGGCCGTCGGCGTGACGGTGTCGCTGCTGACCGCGCCGCCGCCGCAGGACATTCAGGACCTGGTCGAGGATATCCGCATCCCGGGCACGCGCGAGGCGCACGGGATCGCCGATGCGGAGATGATGCCGGAGTAAAGGGTGGGGGAATTGCCGCCTTTCCCCCCGGCGTGCCGGTCTGCTACGCTGGCCCAGACACGACACGTTGCGAGGAAGCGAAGATGAGCGACCAGGAGAAACTGTATCCCGTTCCGGAGGCGTTTGCCGCGAAGGCGAACCTGACGCCGGAGAAGTACCGGGAGATGTATGCCGCCTCGATCGCCGATCCGGAGGCGTTCTGGGGCGAGCAGGGCAGGCGGCTCGACTGGATCAAGCCGTATTCCGTGGTCAAGGACGTGTCGTGGGAGACCGGCGACCTGCATGTGCGCTGGTATTCCGACGGCATTTTGAACCTGACGGCGAACTGTATCGACCGGCACCTGGCGGCGAAGGCCGACAAGACGGCGTTCCTGTGGATCGGCGACGCGCCGGGTGAAAGCCATAACGTGACCTATCGGGAGCTGCACGGCGCGGTGTGCCGGTTTGCCAATACGCTGAAGAAACTCGGCGTGAAGAAGGGCGACCGGGTGACGATCTACATGCCGATGATCCTGGAGGCGGCCTATGCGATGCTGGCCTGCGCGCGGATCGGGGCGGTGCACTCGGTCGTGTTTGGCGGGTTCTCGCCGGAAGCCCTGTCGGGGCGGATTACCGATTGCGAATCCACGGTGCTGATCACGGCGGACGAGGGCCTGCGCGGCGGCAAGAAGGTGCCGCTGAAGGTGAATGCCGACAAGGCGGCGGAGATTGCCGGCGGCATGGTGAAGACCATGCTGGTGGTCAAGCGGACCGGCGCGGACGTAGGCATGGTGGCCGGGCGCGACCACTGGCTGCACGAGGCGGCGGCGGACGTGTCCGCCGATTGCCCGCCGGAACCGATGAGCGCCGAGGACCCGCTGTTCATTCTCTATACGTCCGGATCGACCGGCAAGCCGAAGGGCGTGCTGCATACGACCGGTGGCTATCTCGTCTGGGCCTCGATGACGCATGAATACGTGTTCGACCTGAAGGAGGACGACGTGTTCTGGTGTTCGGCGGATGTCGGCTGGGTCACCGGGCACACCTATATCGTGTACGGACCATTGGCGAATGGCGCGACCAGCGTGATGTTCGAGGGTATTCCGACATATCCGGATGCGAGCCGGTTCTGGCAGGAATGCGACACGCATGGCGTGACGATCTTCTATACGGCGCCGACGGCGATCCGGTCGCTGATGCGGGAAGGCGAGGGGCCGGTGCGCAAGACCTCGCGCAAGTCGATCCGCCTGCTCGGCACGGTCGGCGAGCCGATCAATCCGGAAGCATGGGAGTGGTACTACCATGTCGTGGGCGACGCGCGGTGCCCGATTGTCGACACCTGGTGGCAGACCGAGACCGGCGGCACGATGATCGTTCCCCTGCCGGGCACGACGGACATGAAGCCGGGCGCGGGCAGCCATCCATTCTTCGGCATCAAGCCGGTCCTCGTCGATGCGGAGGGCAAGGAACTGGACGGCGCGGCGGACGGAAACCTGCTGATCACCGACAGCTGGCCGGGGCAGATGCGCACCGTGTACGGAGATCACCAGCGCTTCGTGGATACCTATTTCACGGCCTATCCGGGCACTTACTTCACAGGCGACGGATGCCGGCGCGACAAGGACGGCTTCTACTGGATTACCGGGCGGGTGGACGATGTGATCAACGTCTCCGGCCACCGGATGGGCACGGCAGAAGTCGAAAGCGCCCTCGTCAGCCACGATGCCGTCGCCGAAGCCGCCGTGGTCGGCTATCCGCACGACATCAAGGGACAGGGCATCTATGCCTATGTCACGGTGCGGGCAGGCGTGGTGGCCGACGAGGCACTGCGCAAGAACCTGGTGCAGCATGTGCGCAGCGAGATCGGGCCGATTGCCTCGCCGGACCTGATCCAGTTTGCACCGGGCCTGCCGAAGACGCGCTCGGGCAAGATCATGCGCCGCATCCTGCGCAAGATCGCCGAGAACGAGTTTTCCAATCTGGGGGACACGAGCACGCTGGCCGAGCCGGAAGTGGTCAAGGACCTGATCGACAACCGGCAGAACCGGACATGACAACAGACCCGCGCGTCGATGCCTATATAGATCGGGCGGCAGAGTTCGCCCGCCCCATGCTGGCGCAACTGCGTGAGCAGGCTCATGCGGTTTGTCCGGAGGCGGAAGAAGCCATCAAGTGGGGCATGCCCACGCTGGTCTGGCGCGGGAAGAATTTGTGCGGCCTTGCGGCTTTCAAGGCGCATGTCGCCTTTATTGTGCATGGTGAGACGTCCGGCGGGAAAACGGAAGGTATGGGCGATTTCGGCAAGATGCAGAGCCTGGCCGATCTTCCCGCAAAGGCGGACCTCACAAGGCTCCTGAAGGCACGGATGAAGGCGATTGAGGCCGGTCCGAAGCCGGCGGCCACGTCAAAGCCGTCCAAGCTGCCGCCGGACGTGCCGGCAGACCTTGCCGCCGCTCTCAAGGGCACAGTGGCGGCGGAGGTCACGTTCAAGGCGTTCTCCCCCTCCAACAAGCGGGACTATGTGGAGTGGATCGCAGAGGCGAAGCGCGAGGATACACGGGTCCGCCGCATCGAACAGGCCGTCGCGTGGATGGCTGAAGGCAAGCCCCGCAACTGGAAATACATGAAGTAACCGGACTCAGATCGCCGGCAGGTCGACGCAGAAACGAGCGCCGCCTTCGGCCCGGTTTTCGGCCCAGACCTTGCCGCGATGGGTCGAGACGATCTGCTTGACGATGGACAGGCCAAGGCCGGAATTGTTGCCAAAGGCCGTGCCCTTGGGACGATCGGTGTAGAACCGGCTGAAAATGGTTTCGAGCTTGTCCGGTGGCACGCCGGGGCCGGAATCCTCCACCTTGATGCGGGCGATGGTCTGCGGGCCGTCATTGGTCTGGTCGAGCGTGACCTGGACATTGCTGCCCGCTGGCGAGAAGGAGCGCGCATTATCGACAAGGTTGCGGATGACCTGACCGATCGGGCCTTCGCGGCCCCGCACGAGCAGGCGGGCGCCCATCGTGGCATCGCTGAAGCTGACGGTGACCATTCCGGGTTCGGAGGCAACCGCGTCATAGGTGCTGACGACGTCGCGGACGAACCGTGCGATGTCGATCTGCTCGCTCGGCACGCGGGTCATCTCGGCCTCGATACGGGAGGCATTGGAAATGTCCGTAATCAGACGGTCGAGGCGCCTGACGTCCTGCGCGATCACCGCCCGCAGGCGTTCGGTGGCGACCGGATCGTCCTTGACGCGGTCGGCGGTCTCGACGGCGGAGCGGATGGAGGTCAGCGGGTTTTTCAGTTCGTGTGCGACGTCGGCGGCGAACTGTTCGTTGGCCTGGATGCGTTCGACAAGCGCTTCGGTCATGCCTTGCAGGGAGTCGGCGAGATCGCCGATCTCGTCCTTGCGGGAGGACAGGGCCGGAATGTCGATCCGGTCGGAAGACCCGGCACGGATCCGGTCGGCAGCCAGCGACAGGCGGCGCAGGGGGCGGGCAATGCCGAGGGTCAGCAGGGCCGATGTAATGAAGGCGACCAGCACGGCGACTCCGATGAAGGGGATCAGCGCGGCGCGCTCGGCCCGGATGATCTCGTCTATGTCGCTCGCCTCAAGCGTCAGCACGCCGACGACCGCAGAGACGCGCTGGATCGGCATCGAGACGGAAATGATGCGCTGGCCACGATCGGAAAAGCGCTGGCTGGCCGCTTCGCCGCCGGTCACGGCGATGTCGAATTCCTCTTCGAAGGACTGCGCGCGGAGCGCTTCGGACGAATTGCGCGGCATGATCGGGCCGAGCACGGTGCTGGCCCATTCGGACAGGTTGCGGCTCCACCGGGAGAAACGACCGGGCTCCTTGAGGGGCGGCAGGGCGTCCACATCGACCCGTTCGGACAGGTAGAAACTGTCGCCGACCATGGTGCCGTCGGGCAGGTAGATGCGGGCGCGGACGCGTTCCGGCAGGTTCAGGCGGACGATGGTCTGGCGCGCGGCGTCGATGTCCAGCGCGGGCTGGGGCGTGGTCGCATCGTCGCCGAGCAGGCTGGTGAAGATCTGCGCCTGGGCGACAAGGTCCTGCTTCTTGGAGACGACGAAGCCGGCCCGCATCTCGTTGAGCACCATCGCGCCGACGATCAGGATGGCGAGGCCAGCAAGGTTCGACGCAAAGATCAGCCGCGCGATGCGGGAGCCGAACAGGACCGACCCCCGGTTCGCGGGCTTGCGCTTGCGTTTCGCCTTGGCCGCCGGCTTTGCCATTGTGCGGGCTGGCCTCTCAGGCGTCGGCCGCGACCCGCATGGTCACGATGCGGTCGGGGTTGCGGGGCGGTTCGCCCTTGGCCAGCTGGTCGATCACGTCCATGCCTTCGGTGACCTGGCCCCAGACGGTGTATTGCTTGTTGAGGAAGCTGGCATCGCCGAAGCAGATGAAGAACTGGCTGTTGGCGGAATTGGGGGCGGAGGTGCGCGCCATCGAGCAGGTGCCGCGCACGTGCGGCTCGGCATTGAACTCGGCTTTCAGGTCGGGCTTCTTCGAGCCGCCCATGCCGGTGCCTTTCGGGCAGCCCGTCTGCGCCATGAAGCCGGCGATGACGCGATGGAAGACGATTCCGTCGTAGAATTCCTCGCGGGCGAGTTCCTTGATGCGGGCGACATGGCCCGGGGCGAGGTCCGGCCGAAGCTCGATGGTTACCGCTCCCTTGGAGGTTTCGAGGAGGAGGGTGTTCTCTGGGTCTGCCATGGCGGGCTCCGATTGCTTGCGTTAATCTCCTGACTGGCTATTGAATTGCAGGCATTGCGGCAAGCCTGTTGCGGCATCCGGTGCCGGCGGGCACCGCATTTGAGGACGAGATGCTGCCCCTGATCCTTGGTCTTGTTGTGGCTTCGACGCTGGCGGTGATCGGCCTGATGCACCTGTTGTGGGCATTGGGCGTGACCTTTCCGGCGGCCAATGAACAGGAACTCGCGCGGATGGTGGTCGGGCGGCGCGGAATCACGCGGATGCCGTCCACGGCGGCGATCCTGTTCGTGACGGCCGGCATCTTCGCTGCGGCGGGCCTGGCGCTGGTTCTTGGCCGGGTTGTGGACCTCCACGTGTCGAAATGGATACAGGCCCCGGCGGGGGCGCTGGCGGGCCTGATTTTCGCGGGGCGGGGGATTGTCGGCATCCTGCCCTCGTTCGAGCAGGCGGCGCCGGAACAACCTTTCCTGAAGCTGAACCGGCGATTCTATTCGCCCCTGTCCTTCCTGATCGGACTGGGGTTCATCCTGCTGACCCTGTCGCTGCCCTACTGGACGTGGCGGCTGGGCCTGATGCACTAGGCATTGCCTATTCGGTGTAGCGGTAGCCGACCCCGTAGAGCGTCTCGATCGCGTCGAACTCGTCGGTCACTTCGCGGAACTTCTTGCGCAGGCGCTTGATGTGGCTGTCGATGGTGCGGTCGTCGACATAGATCTGGTCGTCATAGGCGGCGTCCATCAGCTGGTCGCGGCTCTTGACGTATCCGGGGCGGGCGGCGAGGGCCTGCAGGATCAGGAATTCGGTGACCGTCAGGCGGACCGGGTGGCCATCCCAGGTGCAGGCATGGCGGTTCGGGTCGAGGGTCAGCTTGCCGCGGACGATCGGCTTGTGGTCGCCTTCCTCGGGGCCGGCCACACCGCCGCGTGCCCGGCGAAGGACCGCCTTCACGCGCTCGGCCAGCAGCCGGTTGGAACAGGGTTTGCGCACGAAATCGTCGGCGCCGATGTTGAAGCCGATCACCTCGTCGATCTCTTCATCCTT
>JBGSKI010000018.1:0-4164 GCA_041741315.1 Hyphomonas sp.
TCGGGCGCGTCGGGCCCGGCTGGGAACGCCAGTTCGGCACCAATCATCTCGGCCACATGGCGATGAGCCTCGGCCTCGCCGCCGCCATGCAGCGCGCGCCCTCCGCCCGTCTCGTCGCCCTGTCCTCGACCGGCCATGTCCGCTCAGGCATCATCTGGGACGACCCGAACTACGAGACCCGGCCCTATGACAAGTGGGAGGCCTATGGCCAGGCCAAGTCCGCCAATGCCCTGTTCGCCCTCGGCGTCGACCGGCGCGGGCGCGAGGTCAATGTGCGCGCCTTCTCGGTGCATCCCGGCGGCATCTTCACACCGCTGCAGCGCCATCTCGAGGACGAGGAAATGGTGGCCCTCGGCTGGAAGGCTGCCGACGGGTCCATCCCCGATCGCGTGAAGGCCATGTTCAAGACGCCCGAACAAGGCGCCTCGACCAGTGTCTGGTGCGCGACCTCCCCTGCCCTCAATGGCCGCGGCGGCGTCTACTGCGAAGACTGCGACATCGCGGCCCTGGCAACCGAATCCAGCCAGCGCTGGGAACATGCGCGCCCCTGGATCTGCGACGATGACGGTGCCGAGCGCCTCTGGGACATGAGCGAGAAAATGCTGGCCGGGGCCGGTTGGCCGGTCTGAAACAATAGCAAGGGAGTTAGTGATGAAGACAATCTGTGGACTGATCGCTGCGGGCGCCCTGCTCGCTGCCTGTGCAACGCCGGCCGTCGCCCCTGCGCCGCCGGAAGCGCCGTCGATGAAGACCGATGGCAGCTCGTTCGACTATGAAACCGTGTTCGGGCAGGATGATCGTCCGGCCAAGGATTACGAGCTTTACGAGGCGCGCAAGCCGCTCGAAGTGCTGATGTTCACCGGCGTGAAGCCGGGCATGAAAGTCGTCGAGATGGAGGCCGGGGACGGTTTCTATACCGAAGTCCTGTCGAAGGTCACCGGCGAGACCGGCAAGGTCTACATGCAGAACCCGCCCTCCTTCGCGGCCTTCCTCGGCGATTCCGTCTCCAAGCGGGTCGACGGGCGCCTGAACAATGTCACCCTGGTGAGCAGCGCCTTCGACGACCTCTCGGCGGTCAGCGACGAGGATATCGACATGGTCACCTGGTTCCTCGGCCCGCACGAACTCTGGTACACGCCGGAAGGCGCAAATCCTGGCGAACTCGGCGACCCGGAACGCGCCTTCGACGAGATTGTCCGCGTCCTGAAACCCGGCGGCAGTTTTGTCGTGATGGATCACATGGCTCCGGCCGGGTCGCCCGCGACCACCGGCGGCGACACGCACCGCATCGACAAGGCCATCGTCATCGCCATGGCCGAGGCGCACGGCCTGACTCTGGAAGGCGAAAGCAGCCTCCTGGCCAATCCGGACGATGACGGGACGCTCAACGTGTTCGATCCCGCGATCCGCCGGAAGACCGACCAGTTCCTTTTGAAATTCCGCAAATAGGCGAGTTGGCACCTTTCATGCATCCTCCGGGGCGAGTAGCTTTCGACCCGGAGTTTTGCATGTCCCCCTTCCGTCCCGCCCTCGCGTCCCTCGTTGCCCTCACCCTGGTTGGCTCTGCCTTGGCCGGCCCGGAAGCTGCCCTGCGCGGCAAGCAGGATTCTGAAATCATGATCCTGGCGGATGCCGATCTGGCGGGCGGCATGGAGGATCCGGTGTTCGGACAGGAACCGGCCACGACCCAGCCGGAAGTCCTCCCCGAGGCAGCCGTTTCCGAACCGGAACCCGGCCAAAATCCGGCCAAAATCCAGCCAGAAACACCGCCCGCCCGTGAAGGCCTGCTGACCTGGCAGGGCCGCAATTCCTGGTAAGTGCCTAGGCCGGCAGGTGCTCGGTCAGTAGCAATTCCCGGCCCCCGACCAGCCGCATCGCCTGCGCGGGCAGCCAGAACGTAACCTCCAGTCCACCACCGTCGACCGGCTTCATGCCGACTGTGCCGCCATGCAGGTCGACAAAATGTTTAACCAAAGCAAGGCCCAGGCCCGCGCCGCGCTGGTCGCCTGACACGAAGCTGTCGAAACTCGTCGCCCGCTTCTCCGCATCCAGCCCGCGGCCATTGTCCCGTACCGAAACGGTGACCATGTCACCGATCCGCTGCGCCGAGATGACAATCTCCCCGCCCGGCTCGGTAAACCGCAGCGAATTCGACACCAGATTGAACAGTATCTGCCGGATCCGCCGCTCATCCGCCCGGATAAGACCCAGTTTTCCTTGGATTTCTGCCCGCACCGCAATCTCGGTATCCTCGGCCTTCGAGACGACCATCTCGATGTTTTCCTCGATCACCTTGCGCAGGTCGACATCCTGCAGGTCGAGATCCATCCGCCCGGCTTCGATCATCGCGAGATCGAGAATGTTCTCGATCAGCTTCGACAAATGGTCCGACGCCGACAGGATCGCGCTGACATAATCGCTCTGGCGATCGGTCAGCTGGCCGTTCTTCTGCGTCTCGAGAAGTTCGGCATAGCCGAAGATCACGGTCAGCGGCGACCGCAGTTGGTACGACACGTTGCGCACGAACTCGGTCTTCAGGCGGTCGGCCGCCTCGAACGCCTCGGCACGGTCGCGCAGGGCCGACTCGACCCGGCGGGTGGCCGTCACGTCGGCAAACGCGATCAGCGTATTGCCGTCCGGCAGCGGGTGCGTGAGGTAGGTAAGGATCGAACCATCCGACCGGCGCATCTCGCCCGTCGTCGACTGGCGCGCCTTGGCCGACGGGTCGGTGATATGGCTCTTGATCGCGTCCCAGGTCTCGCCGTCGTGGAACAGAGGAACGAGGTCCTCGATCACCGCCGAATAGTCCGGCTGGTCCTTCAGTTTCTCCGGGCCGAGGCCCCACAGGCGCTCGAAGGCATTGTTGAACAGTTTCAGCCGCCCGTCGCCGCCGAACACGGCGACCGCCTCGTGCAGGTTGTTCAGCGTCGCCGCCTGCGTCTTCACGATCGCATTGAACTTGGTCTGCAGTTCCAGCTCGCCGGTAATGTCCTTGAACAGTAGCAGCAGTCCGCCCATCGGGTGGCGCTGGCGCGTCACCGACAGCGTGCGCTCGTCCGGCAGCGACCAGGTGTCTTCCTTCACTCCGTCAATATCGAGATAGTAGGAGAGTTCCTCGGCGCGCCATTCGGCATAGTTCGATCGCGCCGGCAGCTTGCGGCGCTCGCGCAGCCGGTCGAGCAGCTGGCCGTGGCCCGGCCGCTCCAGCAGGAAGCTCTCGTCGAGATCCCACATGTCGCGGAAGGCCTTGTTGTAGAAATTGAGTTTCCGGTCGGCGCTGAAAATCGCCACCGCGTCGGCAACATGGTTCAGCGTTTCGTCATGCGCACGCACATGCCGGTTCAGTTCCTCGCGGGCATCTTCCTGCGCTGTCACGTCGAGCGCCATCGCCCCTGCCCCACCGGACAGAGGGAAGGTCAGCACACGCATCGCCCGGCGCTGGCCGTTGACAATCATGTGGCGGGTCTCGTCGATGTCGACGCCTTCGCTGATCGTCTTGCGGGCCTGGTCGGCGGTCGCCTGGTCGAGCATCAGCTGGCGGTCGAGCACGCGGTCGAGATTGATCCCGTCGACGGCCTCGATATAGGCCGGGTTGACCCATTGCAGCTTGCCCATGCCGGACATCCGCCAGGACGGGAATGGTGCCTTGCCGAGCATGTCGAGGAAGGCGGTCGGGTCGCGGGCGATGATCTGCCGGGCCTCTTCCAGCTTGCCACGCGCGGAACTCTCTTCGAGGCCTTTGATGGTCGCATCGGTGACCCAGACCACGGCGCGCGCCCCGGCCGTGCGGCCGTCGGCTTCCAGGAAGCGCCCGGACGGGCCGATAATGGTCAGCGAGAAGGCCTGTCCGGTCTCGCGCAATTCCCGCAGGCGAATGCGCAGCGTTGTGTCCTGCCCGGCACTGTCGCGGGCCTCGAGGTCGGCGAGGCCTTCGACAATCCGCACCGCCGGGTCGGCTGAAATGGCGTCATCGGTAAAGCTCAGCAATCCGGCCAGGGCGACCGGCGATCCATGCAGTTCCGGCGCGATGATCTCGTCATCGAGGGCTTCCAGCGCATCGCCCTGCCAGACGAGGATGACACCCGGATGCGCGCCGAGCACGGACCGCAGCGCCGCAAGGTCGGTTTCGAGGTCGGCCGAGCGGTCGCGGTACTTCCGCGCCGC
>JBGSKI010000019.1:0-7506 GCA_041741315.1 Hyphomonas sp.
CGCCCTGCAGCGCTGGCGGGCCCGGGGCGAACCGCGCCCGATCTGCGGCCCGGCCATTGCCACGTTCCGCCTCGGCCACGAACTCGGCCTCGTCGCGAGCCTGCTGCCGCAACTGATCAACGGGCATTTGAAGGCGTGGGAAGGGTCGGGATAAAGTTCGGGGTATCCGGGATCGAATTGGCCGGGCTGCGACAGCAGGCCCGGCCGCACGTGCTGGGCCGTTCCCCCCACCTAACCTCCCCCTGAAGGGGGAGGAACGAACTTTCGCTGGGGTTTGAACTTTCCAAATTGCACGATCGCCGCCCCAAGCAAGGAATTCCTCCCCCTCCTAGGGGGAGGTTAGGTGGGGGAAACGGATCGCGCCGCGATCCGCCGATCAAGGGGTGGGGGAAGACGGACTCGCCCAAGGCGCGAGAAAGACGGTTTGGGAAACGGCCCCTCAGGAAGCCAGCGATTCCGGATCCGTCAACGCCGTCGCCGTCACCACTTCCTCGGACGGCGAATACATCACTTCCTCGTCGGTTGGCGTCTCGTTGAACACGATCGAGACGACCGTGCCGGCCCCTTCCGGCGTGGTGACCAGCAAAGTAGCGTTGAGCGAGGCGCACAGCGCTTCGGCTAGGGTCATCGAGACGGTGCGCTGGCGGTCTTCGCCGATGCCCTGGGTCGGGCGGGCGGCTTCTTCCGGATCGTAGGGTTCGCCATTGTCGCGCACGATCAGCGCGGGCTTGCCGCCGATCCGCGCGGTCCGGACGATCACCGGCTGGCTCGGGTGTGCCTGCAGGGCCATGGTCACGACGAGGTCGACCAGCTTTTCCGGGATCTTGCGATTGTGCGAGGCGATCTCGAGCGGTCCCTCGGAATCGTGGAACCGGACGCGCGAACTTTCGCCATCGCCATTGCGGTCGAGCGCATGAATTGCCCGCGTGACGGTCGCGTTGAGATCCATGCTGAGACGCGGAATATTGTCCATCGACGAACGCGTCACGGCCAGCAGCAGGTCTTCCAGCATGCTCAGGGACTGGCGCGCCGACGCATGGATCAGGCCCGCATACGAGCGCAGTTCGTCCGGGGACAGCGCAATGTTCGAATTCGGCACCATGGCCGTGGAGATGTGGACGATGTCGGAGATCGGCTGCAGCATCTCGTGCCGCGTGTTTTCCAGCATGCGGAGCATCGAGCGGCGGGCCTTCTCGAGTTCGGCGCTCTGCTGCTCGATGCGCTGCTCGAGTTCCTTGCGGGCCGTGATATTGGTGTCGACGATCAGCGTCGCGCCGGTATCGGTTTTCGACGTGTGCCGGATGAACCAGTTGACGCCATTGGTCGTGAAGGCCGCGCCTTCCTGGACCGCCGAACCGGTCCGGCCGTCGAGATCCCACTGGCGGTGGGCCTGGTTCGCCATGGCCAGCGCGCCGGTCTCGTCGAGCACGGCGATCGCGTCCTGGCTGGTCTCGAGCGCGCTGGTCAGCAGGTTGAGCCGGTCCTCGCTGAGGCGGCGCATCGAGATTTCGCCGACGGCGGCGCGGTAATTGTGCAGCGAGCCGAACAGCACCGCCAGGGTCAGCGTCGTGGTCAGGCCGAGCGTCGTGTACGGGATCGGGTTCGAGAAGAAGAACAGCGACAGCCAGATGCACGGCACGGCGCCCAGAATGAAACGGCTGGCCAGGACGGCCAGCGGTGTCGTGAACAGGGTAACGCCGGCGGCCATGCCCATGATGACCGTGTGGACAAACAGGTTTCGCACCGGGTCGTCGGTATGGAGCAGGAAGGCTGCCGAGCCCCAGAGCAGGCCGATCAGGAAGGTCGTGTTCTCCGCCTTGCGGATCAGCCGGCCGCTGCTCGGCCGGGAACTCGGCTTGTACCGCGACAGTTTGCGCGCTGCCAGCATCTGCATGCCGGCCAGGCAATACAGCGCAAACAGCCAGGGCAGGAGGCGCGGCATCGGAACGGAATCGTGCAATGCCGCCACCAGAAGCGTGCCATTCACCACGTTGATGCTGGCCATCGGCGACAACAGCGTGACGATCTTGCGGTTCTGGGCAGCGAGCAGATCGGGCAGCAGTCTGCGCGGCACACGAGGTGCCCTGCCAAATAGCAGTTGCAGCAGATTGATTGCGGTGATTCGATCTTGCATCCTGTTGTCATAGCAACAAGAAATGAATGTCATGCCATGCCGGTCCGGCGGATTCGCCCGGCGTGGTTAAGAATTGTTTCACGAACGACCGGGCGGGCAATGCAGACAGTCGGCCGCATTGGAATCATCGGAGGCGGAGTGTCCGGGCTCTGCATGGCCCGGGCTTTGCGCGACGCCGGCGCCAGCAATATCGTCATATTCGAGCGCGAAGATGCCGTCGGCGGCAAGTCCTCGACCATGGCGGAAGGCGAAACCCAGATCGAAATGGGCACCTGCTACGCCACCACCGCCCACAAGCAGGTCCGCCGCTGGATGAAGGAACAGGGTACGCGCTACCGGCGGGTCGCGCGCACCAAGGTCGATGGCAGCGACTACATGAAATTCCTCAATGGCGGGGAAGGAGCGAACTTCCCGGCCCAGATCGTGCGCTATCTCAAATTGCGCAAGCTGGCCTTGGCACGGCTTGAGGCCGGCGGCTTTGCCGGGCCGGCCGCCGAGGAAATGAGCATGAGTTGCACCGACTGGCTGGCCCTGCACAAGCTCGGCAAGATGCAGCGGCTCATGCTGCGCGTCATGACAAGTCTCGGCTATGGTTTCCTCGATACGACGCCGATCCTGCATGCTTTCCGCTGGGTCGATCGCGATACGTTGCTCAGCGGATCGCTCAGCTGGCTCTACATGCCCCGGCAGGGCTGGACGGCCTTCTGGAACCAGCTGGCCGCGCCGTTCGATGTCCGGACACGGACGGAGGTCGTCCGGGCCGAGCGCCAGGACGGCTTCGTGAATCTGCATCTCGCAGATGGCAGCGTCGAGACGTTCGACCTGATCGTGGTCGCCATTCCTCTGGACGATTTCGTCAAGGTCTGCGCACCGACTCCCGCCGAGACCTTCGTTGCCGGGAGTGTCGACTGGATGGGATATGCGACATCCCTGGTCGGAGCAGACAGCTGGTTCGAGGATGTCGATGTGCGGGCATTTCCCGCAAGCTATCGCACCGAGGAAATCCAGGGCGTCGTGACCTCCGCGCGCTATGAGGGCTTCAACGCCGACGGCAATGAACACCTCTATGTCGTGGGCCAGATTCCGGGCACACTGGAACCCGACGAATTGCGGACGATTGTCCTCAGCGATGTCGAAAAGTATGGTGCGGTCAATCCGCGCGTCATCCTGCTCAAGCGCTGGAAGTATTTTGCCCGCTACAGGCCGGAGGCCATCAGGAATGGTCTGCTGAAAGTGATGCAGGAGATGCAGGGGAAGAACCGGACATACTATACCGGCTCGCTCTTTTCGCACGAATCCGTGGCCAACATCTGTGCCCTGAATACGAAGCTCGTGCCGGCCATCCTGGCTGATGCGGGCCAGCTGTCGGGCAGTGTAACGAACGTCCCGGACGATAAAGGCGGTGGCGAATCCGGCGCACCGAAAGGTGTCGCCGCGAACTGATCAGGTTGTGCGGTCCGGAAGGGGCGCGGGACACCAGAGGATCAGGGCGTCTCGCAGACGGGCGGTGTTGGGGCCGGAACGGAATTTTGTTCGGCACACAGAGCTTCTGCGCCCTGCTGCAACTCCTCCACGATATCGTCGATCGAGCGGCCGTCGCCAAGCCGCCGCCGGATTTCGACGGGAAACTTGGCCATCGGAACGCCTTCCGGCGCACATGAGATACGGCAAGTGGCCGTCATGACGTGCGGCTCCTGCGGAGCAATTTCAAGCGCTTCTTCCTCGTCCGCAACCGCATTCCTGACCTGCACGGACGCAGCGATGATCGGCGTCTGCTCCGGGCGCTCCGGTTCCAGTTCTGCGACCTGGTGCGAGGCAGTTTCGTTCAGTTCCGGTGGCGGACCTGAAGGCGTCTCCAGGCTGGGCGCATCAATGCTGGCATCGAACGGACGGGAAGGGTCGCGGTCGGATTCCGGGAGCGGCATCGAGAAGCCGGTCGATGCGACGTCATTATAGTTGAGGCGCAGAGTCTGGAAAATCCCGTGCCACGGAATGGCAATCACGCGGCGCGCCGCCGGGTCCTTGTCCTCGCCGCGCAGCACCAGCAGGTTATGCGAGGATGTCAGAAGGTAATTGCCCTTGTCGGGACCGATCCTTGCCCCCAGCAGGGCGCTGACATTGCCGGCTGCGCCGATGGCGATCGCATCGATCCGGCCATCCGCGACGCAGACTATGGCCGTGGCCGTGTCGCGTGCCCGGACGGCGCAGCGCGAAGGGTCCTTGATGATCAGCGAGGGAAGGCTGACTTCAGCCTTCACGGCACCGACAGAATTCAGGGCGACCAGGCGGGACGGCGCACCGGCGATGAGCGCCATTCCGGTGCCGGCCTCGTCAAGGTCAAACCCGGCCACAGATTCTCCGTCTGCGAGCGGAACCTGGCTCGACATCATGATCTGGCCGTTCATGTCGACCAGAATCAGCGACAGGCGGCGGTCTCCTTCCGCCGATACGTCCTGGGTGGCCACGACCAACTCGTCGAAGGGCGAAAGTCCGACCGCTGACCAGCTGACGGATGTCAGCGGCAGGCGCACATACCAGTCAGCAAAGCCATCATCTCCGACCAGTGTGGCGCCGAGCTGGCCGGGGTTTTCCGAGGGGGCAACAACCAGGAAGCCGATCGCCGTGTCGATCCACTGGGGCACGCCCGCGATCTGTGAAGGGAATGTGATGGCGCGGCGCCAGGCGCGGCGACCGTCCGGGTCCCAGGCAGACAGTTCCATCCCATGGGAGTTTGGCGAGCTGGCGATCAGCTGTTCGCCAATCTTGCCTGCGAGGCCCGACACTTCGAGTTCCTTGATCACCGGAACCGGCATCTGCATGCGCAGCTCGCCCCGGCTGTCGAGGGCGGAAATGACGTGCGCGGCGCCCTTGCCTTCCGGCATGTTGGCGCGTCCTGGGCGGAAGATGACCGACTGGTCGTCGCCCGCCGTGATGACGGATTCGATCCGCGAGCCGAGCGGCCATTCATAGGAACTCAGCGACAGCGCGTCATCCGTCAGTGATCCACCGGACAGGACGGGCGCGTCGCTCTTCACGATATCCACGACAGGGCGGGTCGGCACGCGCGGGGCGAAAACCGAGTGGGCGACCCAGCCGGCAAACAGACCAACGATCAGAAGGCCGACGGCGCCGCTGACCAGCGCGCCCCCATCGATATCGGAAAGCCATTTGCGGACGCGCGACAGGGCGGAGGGCGGTGGCGGCTCTGCAAATGTATTGCATGACGGGCAGATCAGGGTCTCGCCCATGTCGATCATCGTGGTCAGACAATTTGGACAGCGCATGGAACTTTCCCCGTGTGCCGCCGGCCAGACGGCACAACAAGCCTAGTGATTCAGCGGTACTTTCACCCCGGCCAAGTCCCCCCTTCACAGGTAATGACAACATAACGCCGGGCTGGCTACCCGACTCGCCCGGCGGGCGAATCGCTCAGCCGCCATCCACCCGCAGGATAGCGCCGGTGGTGAAACTCGAGGCGCTGGAGGCCAAGTAGAGGGCAGACGTGACGATTTCCTCCGGGCGGCCAGGCCGCCCGAGGGCATTGGGGGCCGACTGCCGGGCCTCTTCGCCCCAGGCCTTTGAAATGTCAGTCAGAAACGGACCGGCAGATATGCTGTTCACCCGCACATGTGGGCCGTATTCATGGGCAAGCGAGACGGTCATCGCGTTCAGGCCGGCCTTCGCTGCGCTGTACGGCACGACCTGCGGAAGCGGCATCAATGCCCCGGTGGACGAGATGTTGATGATCACCCCCGACCCCCGGTCGAACATCCGCTTTCCAACCATGCTGGCCAGCCGGAACGGGCCTTTCAGGTTGAGGTTCATCACGCTGTCGAACAGCGTTTCGGGAACCTCATGACTGGGCACGCGCGGGCTCATGCCGGCATTGTTGACGAGGATGTCGATGTGGCCGAATTCGGCATAGGCGGCGTCGATCAGGCGGTCGATATCGTCCCAGCGGCCGCAATGCGCAGCGATTGCGAGGGCGCGCCGGCCGAGAGAGCGGACTTCTTCGGCGACCGCTTCGCAGGCATCGAGCTTGCGGCTGGCGATCACGATATCGGCGCCGTGGGCCGCGAAAGCCTTGACCATTTCATAGCCGAGGCCGCGGCTGCCGCCGGTGACGAGGGCGACCTTGCCGTCAAGGCGGAACAATGGGTCTGTCATGGCGGAATCTCCCTGTGTTCCGGGGGGAGTTTAGACCTGCCGTCGAAGTGCGCCAGTCATGCCGCACGGGCAAGCCGGGATCAGGCGTCGCCCCACAGGCGCAACAGGTTCGAGAAGGTCTTCGACAGGGTCAGCAGTTCCGGCGACTGGGCGGGCAGGGATCTGGCAAGGGTGGCGCGGAGGTTTTCGAGGTCGAACAGGATTTCCCGGGCGGCGGTGTCGCGGACGGTGCTTTCGATCCAGCCGACACAGGCGAGGCGCTGGCCGGAAGTGACGGTGCGGACCTCGTGCAGGGTGGTGGATTGATAGAGCACCAGGTCGCCCGCAGCGGGCTTTATCAGGTGCTCGCCTCCTGCAGCATCCACAGCGAGTTCGCCGCCTTCATAGGTAGCCGGGTCGGAGAGGAAGAGGGTGTAGGAGAGATCCGAGCGCAGGCGGGCCTCGCCGCGGCCCATGAAGGGATTGTCGACATGCCGGCCATAGCCGCCGCCGGGACCGGTCCGGCTGAGCAGGAGCGGCGAGAAACGCCGCGGCTGCGCGGCGGCCCGGAGGACGGGATGGTTCTCGACCGCTTCCTGTAATATCCGCTTCAGGCGAGGGCCCTGGCCGACGGTCAGGTCGGCTTGCTCGTTGCGCTTGACCTTGCGGGCAGACGCCCCGGCCGTTTCGGCCCCGTCCCGCCAGGTCAGGCCGTCCGCACCGGTGCGGATTTCGGCGGCCTGTTCGGGCGTCAGGATACTGGCAAGTGTGATCAGCATGCTGGGTTGTGCCGCTTTCGTGCCGGATTCTGGCTGGTTTGGAGAGGGGTTAGCGCGGGTTGGCGGACGGACAAAGGGGATTCGATGGCCGGAACGGGTTGACGACGATGCCAGAGTGCGCAAATGAAATATTATAACAACACGCGGATCCTCCCTCCCCATGAAAAAACTCATCCTCCTGGCGGCCTCGTCCGCCGCCCTCGCCGGCATGTCCCACGCTGACCCGTCCGAAACGGACCTGCGCGAACAGGCGGTCATCGTCACTGCACCCGGGCCCGACCGGCTGGAAGGTGAACTGATCGGCAACGCGACCTCCGTCGATCGCGAAGGCATCATCGAGACGCTTGGCCCGACGCTGGGCGATACGCTGGACCGCCAGCCGGGTGTTTCCACCACCTTCTTCGGCCAGGGCGCGAGCCGGCCGGTCCTGCGCGGCCTTGGCGCCGA
>JBGSKI010000020.1:0-7551 GCA_041741315.1 Hyphomonas sp.
CCTGCAGGCCAGCGCCGAAGCCGAAACCTGGATGGCGAGCCTCGTGCGCCAGCACCTCAAGCACGCGGTCGACGTGGCGGACCTGTTCGCCGGCTGCGGGACGTTCGCGTTGCGCCTTGCCGAAGAAGCAAGCGTCTATGCCGCCGAAGGCAGAGAGGAAGCGGTGGATGCCTTGCTGAAATCGGCACGCGCGGCACCCGGATTGAAACCAGTGACGGCCGAAGCGCGGGACCTGTTCCGCAATCCGGTATCGGCGGGCGAACTCTCGAAATTCGGCGGCATCGTGCTCGACCCGCCGCGCGCCGGTGCCGTCGCACAGGTCGCCCAGATCGCGATGAGCGGCGTACGGAGGATTGCCTACGTATCGTGCGAGCCTGGCACAATGGCGCGCGACCTGCGCACGCTGGTCGATGCAGGCTACCGCATCCACCGCGTGTATCCGGTCGACCAGTTCCTGTGGTCCTCGCATGTCGAGGCCGTCGCCCTGCTCGAACGGTCGACCGGCGCGTGACGGCGGGGAGACCGGTTCCAGCCGTCGGCATGGTCTGCTTCAGGGGCGATGACGTGCTGTTGATCCGGCGCGGGTCGAAACCACTCGCGGGCGAATGGTCCATCCCCGGCGGACGAATCGAATTTGGCGAGCGCGCGGAAGCGGCCGCCTTGCGCGAACTGGCCGAGGAAACAGGCGTATGTGCCCGGTTGGTGGGGCTCGTCGATGTGGTGGATGCGGTCTTTCGGTCACGCAGCGATGGCAGCGTGGCCCGGCACTATGTCTTGTTCGATTTTGCCTCCGTCTGGCTATCGGGCGAGCCCGTCGCCAGCGACGATGCGGCGCATGCCGAATGGGTGGCGCCGGACCGGCTCAGCGCATTGGGCCTGTGGGACGAGACGCTGCGGGTGATCGGCCTGGCGCGCGAAATGGTTGCGGCCAAATCTGGGGCTTGACCCTCCGCAGCGTCAGCCATCTTGTGTGGCCGAAATCAAACTGGAGGATGCTGCTCATGACCTACAAACCGTTCGACCTTTCCGGAAAGGTCTGCGTCGTTACCGGCGGCAACAAGGGCATCGGACTCGGCATGGTCGAGGCGCTGGCCGCCTCGAACGCCGACGTCGTGATCTGGGGCCGCAAGGCTGCCGACAATGACGCCGCCGTCAAGAAAGCCTCCGGACTCGGCACCGGCAAGGTGAAGGCCTGGGTCGTCGATGTCGGCGAAGAAGACCAGGTCGTCAAAGCGATGAAAGAGGCCGAGGAGGAATTCAGGCGCATCGACACCTGCATCGCCAATGCGGGCGTCGGCCGCGGGGCCGCCTCGTTCGAAACGATGACCCTCGACACATGGCGCTACAATGAGCGGATCAATGCTGAAGGAGCATTCTTCACGCTGCGCGAAGCCGGCAAATCCATGGTGGCGCGGGCCAAGGCGGGCGATCCGGGTGGCAGCCTGATCGGCACGGCGTCGCTGGCGGGGATCGAAGGCGCGGGCCGCAACCAGGCCTATGCCCACACCAAGGGTGGCCTGATCGCGATGATGAACGCAATTGCCGTCGAGTACGGCCGCTATGGCATTCGTGCCAATTCAATCCTGCCGGGCTGGATCGCCACCGACATGACAGAAGGTGCGCAAGACAATGACACGTTCACCACCAAGGTGATCTCGCGTGTTCCGATCCGGCGCTGGGGCGAACCGGAAGACTTCGGCGGCATCGCCGTCTACCTCGCCTCGGATGCGTCGAGGTACCATTCGGGCGACACGCTGGTCGTCGATGGCGGCTACGCGAAGTTCTAGGGACCGGAATCAAAAGGGCCGCCCCGTTAGGAGCGGCCCGATCAGATCCCGAAGGACGCGTCCCTTACTCGGGAGCGGTTTCGGTAGCTTCTTCGACGGCGTCTGCAGCGTCGGAAGCAGCTTCTTCCGTTGCAGCGGCGGTCTCATCAACGAGGTCGCCAGCAGCTTCGACAGTCGCTTCAGCAGCGTCAACCGTTGCTTCAGCAGCGTCTTCGGTGGCTTCAGCAGCTGCGTCAACGGCGTCAGCAGCGGATTCGATTGCAGGTGTTTCGGCCGGAGCGGCCGGTGCTTCGGCTGGCTGGCAAGCCGCGAGAGCGAGCGCAGAAGCGCCGAGGATGAAGATGTTTTTCATTGAAGTACCCCTGTTGTTGGTCCAACGACCGGGCAAGCTGATAGCATCCGCCCGGAGTTACGAATAGTTGATTTCAGCAGAATTTGCACGTTAGCAAAGCCTGCTAGGCCTGTTTTGCCCCCTCCCGCACGCGTGAAAGGGCAGAATTTGAGCATCTGGACGGCTTTTGACCCTTCTGGATGCGAATCAGTCCGAGTCGGTCTTGCGGTGCCCGTTGCACCCGCCGAACCGGGTTAGCTTCCTCAATTCGCCATCTTCGTACGCATGAGGACGAATACGGCGGACAGGATTCGTGTGATTGGCGATTCTGCCAATCTGTTGCCACTCTTGCAGGATAATCGCGGCGGGAATGCGGCAAATACAGGGCGCGCTGGCGTGTTGCAGAAGGCCTTGCGTTGACGTGGCGGCGGGGACCTAGCCTGCCTGGACGATACAATGCTGCCCTGAAAGGACACGCCATGACGCTCAAGACCGCCCTTACGGACCTGCTCGGGGTTCGCCATCCCATCATGCTGGCCGGCATGGGGGGCGTGTCCTATGCGGAAGTGTGTGCGGCGATGTGCAATGCGGGCGGATACGGCGTGCTCGGCATGGCGGGCACGACGCCGGACTTCATCAAGGGCCAGATGAAACGGGTGCGCGAGTTGACCGACAAACCGTTCGGCGTCGACCTGCTGGCGGCAAGCCCGGAAAGTCTCGAAGCCTCAGTTGACGTGATCATCGATGGCGGAGCGGATTCCTTCGTGGCGGGCCTCGGCGTGCCGCTGCCGATCATGGCGCGACTAAAGAAAGCTGGCGTGAAAGTCATGGTGGTCGGCGGCGCAGTGAAGCATGCGATCAAGGCCGAACAGGCGGGCTGTGACGCGGTCATCCTGCAGGGTGGCGAAGGCGGCGGGCATACAGGACTGGTCGGCACGCTGCCGCTGGTGGCACAGGCCGTCGAAGCGGTGAAGATTCCAGTGATCGCCGCGGGTGGAATCTATGACGGGCGCGGGCTTGCGGCCGCGTTGGCGCTCGGCGCGCAAGGTGTCTGGATGGGCACGCGCTTCATCGCTTCGGCGGAGGCTCATGCTGCCAACATGTACAAGCAGGCCGTGGTCGAGGCCGGCGACACCGACACGACGCGCACGCGCTGCTATTCCGGCAAGCCGATGCGTTGCCGCACCAACGACTACATCAACGACTGGGAAGGCCGCCCGCAGGACATCCAGCCGTTCCCGCAACAGGCCATCCATTCCACCCGCACCGGCGTGATCGGCGGTATCGGGGGCATCGTGGATGAAGCAAAGCTCAATCCGGACAGTTCCTGCTTCGCCATGGGCCAGTCGGCCGGCGGCGTGCGCGAGGTGAAGACCGTGGCGGAAATTGTTGCCGACATCATGCGCGATGCTGAAGCGGCGATCGACCGGATGGCTGGATTGCGGGTGAAGGCGCCAGCGTGATCGGCACCGGGGGACACTTCAGCAAGATTTGACAAACCGCCCTGTGCCAGTTTCCGATCAACCGAACGGAGACCGGCATGAGCAAACTCGCGCCTGAACATTTCCAGAAATACCTCGCCCGGATCGAACGGGTGCGCGACCACATGCGCACCAACCTCGATGCGCCGCTGGACCTGGACACGCTGGCGGAAGTGGCCTGCCTGTCGCGCTTCCACTGGCACCGGACCTATCGCGCAATGACCGGAGAGACCGCCGCCCAGACCGTGCGGCGCCTTCGCCTGTCGCGGGCGGCGAACGAACTCGCCCACACGACCACTCCGATTGCGGTGATCGCGGAGCGCGCGGGATACGCGACCCAAGCCGCGTTCAGCCGCGCCTTCACCAGCGCGCATGACGTTTCCCCGGCGGAGTTCCGGGCGACCGGCCTACATGCCCGTCTCAACCAGGCCATTTCGGAGGACAACGCCATGGCTTTCCCGATCGACATCCGCACCCTGCCTGCGCGCCCGGGCATCGGGCTCGAACACCAGGGTCCTTTCAGCGACATTGGACGGACCTTCGAGAGACTGTTCCTGCAAATGGAAGCGGCAGGCCTGATCCGGCATGCGCGCGGGCCGTTCGGCAGCTATATTGACGATCCGGATGCCATACCGCCGGAAGACCTGCGCTCGCTGGCCTGTACGTTCACGGATGAACGCATCGACCCGCCCGCGCCGCTGCAGGCGGTGGAGACTGAACCGGGCACCTATGCCGTCCTGACCTACAAGGGACCCTATTCGGCAATGCAGCCCGCCTATGACTGGCTGTTCGGCACCTGGTTGCCTGCCTCAGGGCGCGAGGCGCGGGATGCGCCCGTGCTGGAAATCAACTTCAATACGCCGATGGATGTTGCGCCGGCTGACCTTTTGACGGAGATTTGCCTACCGCTAGAGGATTAGATGGCGAAGCGAACCTGGACTGAGAAACTGAACGCGCCGGTGAAGCGCGAAGTGAAGCCCGCACCGAAGGATTTTGCCGACATAAAGGCGGGCCAAATGATGTTGCTCACCACAGCGAAGGATGTAGACGCCTATGTGCGCAGACTGCCCGCCGGAACGGATATTGGCACGACCGCGCTGCGGGCAGGACTTGCGCGCAAATACAAGGCCGACATTGCCTGCCCGGTCGTGACCGGCATCCATTTCCGGACGGTAGCGGAAGTGGCAGGTGAGCAACTCGACGCCGGACTACCGGCGGCAGATGTCGCGCCTGTCTGGCGTGCCCTTCCTCCGAAATCGCCGGTTTGGAAGAAGCTGGAGAACGGTGCCGACCGGTTCCGTCAGCTCAGAAAGGCCGAGGGCCTGCCGATCTAGCCTTCGAAGGCCTTTCGGTCGACCACATGCCTGAGCGGTTCGGCGTTCACGTATCTGTGCAAATTGTCAACGAACGTGTCGTCGGCGCGCAGGATGGTGCCCAGCGTTTCCGGCGAGTCGTGCGGAGTGACCTGTATTTTCGGATGGTGCCAGAGCGGGTTGTCGGATGACAGCGGTTCGACCGCTGTAACATCGAGCGCCGCGAAGGCCGGACGGCCGGCATCCAGCGCTGCGATCAGCGCCGCCTCATCGACCAGTGCACCCCGGCCAAGATTCATGAACAGGGCATCCTGTTTCATACGGCTGAAGAATTCCGCATCCGCCATGTTTTCCGTTTCGGGCGTGTGAGGCACGCAGAGCAGGACAATGTCGGCCTGCGGCAGGGCATCAAGCAAGATGGCAGATGGCTGGATCTCGTATGCACCCGGGGCCGGGCCGGGCGACCGGCGCAGACCCGTGACGTGGCCACCAAGGGCCGAGACGCGCTTGCCGACGGCCTCGCCGATCGAGCCATACCCGACAATCAGCCACCGGCTGCCGGCGATTTCGCGGGACCGCAGGCGCTTCCATTCCCCGGCGGCCTGCTGGGCGCGGTGGGCCGGGCCTTGTCTCAGGAAATCAAGCGCCGACCAAAGAGCCCATTCGGCCATCGATTCGGCCTGGGTATGGTTGGTTGTGTAGATCGATGCGGCCTTGCCGATGGATTTCAGGACGGCATTGTCGAGCCCGGCGGCGGCGGACTGGAACCAGTCGAGGCGGTTTGAGGTCAGCACGGCCTTCATGAAGTCGCGGACGCCTGAGCAGTAAAATGCGTCCTGGTTGCCAAACACGACCTGGGGGTTGGGGGCATCGGTGACAACCCGGGTTCCAGAATGGTAAAATCGCCCTTCGTCCGTCATCACGATCACATCCAGCTTGTGATCAATATCCTTGAGCCGCGACGCGATGCGGGCATAAGTCTTCTCATGAACCAGGCACGTTTTCATGGGCTCCTGCTTAGCGCCCTGATGCTGGCAGGCGCAAGCTCTGCCCAGGGCACCATCCCGATACGGGACCCCGATTATTTCCGGGATACGGCGGATCTGGCCACAACGCTGGGCTCGGCCCACGCGATCCGGGTGCGCTGCAACGGGCGGAATGACCAGTATTGGCGGCGCTACATGACCGACATGCTGAGCTATGAGGCGCCCAACCGGGGCAATCTGCGATCCAGCCTGGTGTCCAATTTCAACAATGCTTTTTCCGACGCCAGCAGGGAGTACCAGACCTGCGACAACCGAGCAGTAGAGGCCGAAGCGCGCTTCGCCCGCCACGGACAGGAGCTCGCCACACGGATGGCGACGCACTATTTCCCGAAGAAACCGGACTAAGCTTCAGAGACTCTCAGGGCGGAACCAATCTTTTGAGCCCGGCGGAAGCTGCCCGCAAGAAACCTACTCATCCTGCGAAACAATGCGTTCCTCCGTCATCACAAATCTCGGACCAGGGCCGTTGCGGCGGGCGCCGTCTTCCGGGTTGTAGAGCTTGCAGGTCTGAAGGCTGAGGCAACCGCAGCCGATGCAGCCGTCGAGACGGCGGCGCAGGCGTTCGACCATGGCGATATGATCGTCGAGACGCTGGCGGAACCGGCGGCTGATCCGGGTCCAGTCTTCCTTTGTCGGCGTGCGCTTGTCGGGCAATCCGGACAGGACGTCGCTGATCTCCTCGATGGTGAGGCCCATCTGCTGGGCGATCAGGATGAAGGACAGGCGGCGGATGTCAGCGCGGACGAACTGGCGCTGGCCGCCGGCGGTGCGGTCGGGCTTCACCAGGCCCCGTGATTCGTAGAACCGGATGGCAGAGACGGTGAGCCCCGTGCGCGCCGCGACATCGCCGATGGTGAGGGCTTGTTTCATCAGGGAATTTTCCTTCATCAAGGCACTTGACCTCAACTTAAGTTGAGGAATTACACCGGTCAAATCAAGAGTTTGACACCTGAACGGAAAGGCCTCCCCCGATGAAACCCGGTAAATTCGAACATGTGAACATCACCGTCTCCGACCCGAAACAGACTGCACAGATGATGTGCGACCTGTTTGGCTGGCATGTGCGATGGGAAGGGCCGTCGAAACTGTCCGGCTACACGGTACATGTCGGCACCGATGACGATTATGTCGCCCTGTATGCCCTGCCCCAGCAGGACCGTCCGGAACAGGAAAGCTACTACCGGACCGGCGCGATCAACCATTTCGGCATCCTTGTCGACGACCTTGCCGATGCAGAGGCGCGCGTATTGGCGGCAGGCTACAAGACGCATAGCCACCAGACCTACGATCCGGGCAGCCGGTTCTATTTCCACGACCATGACGGAATCGAATACGAGGTGGTCAGCTACGCCTGACCGGCCTAGTCTCCCGTGACACACCATTACGGGAGAAGACCATGTGGAAACCCCTCCTCGCCGCTGGCGCGTTCGCGCTCGCGGCCTGCCAGAATGCCGGCCCGCCCGGTGCAGCGACAACCACACCGGATACTCAGGCGGTGGTGACCGGAAACCCGGACGACTCAGTTGCTGCCGGTCCCGGCGGGCGGATGCCGAGTGGCCGGGACTACGGCGTCCGGTCGGCAACGATTGCGCC
>JBGSKI010000021.1:0-2340 GCA_041741315.1 Hyphomonas sp.
CTGCGCCGTCGGCCGCGAAGCAGACCACCCCGCCCGGCCGGACGGCTACATCCCGCTCGACGCATTCTGGACCCGCCGCGGCTATGCCAGGCTCGACGGAACAGAAAGCCGCTTCGGCTGGCCCGAGACGCCCGGCGGCCCGCCCGTCGATCATGCGATGTCCTACTGGCTGCGCGAGTTTTAGAGCGGCGTGCCGGAAAGTGGCCCCGGTTTTCGGGAACACGCCGCGACCGGATAACAATCCTGAAGCATCGGGATGATTCTCGGAATCAGCTCGATGCGTCAGGCTTTCCGCTACGTCGCCAGTGGACGGGTCCGCCACGACGATTATGGTCCCCTGCATTGACGGCCAGCGCCCGCGAGAGGCGCGCCCGTGTCCCGAGGAGACCCCGATGCACCCCTTCCACCACGCCAGGACCCATCCCGACAAGCCCGCCTACATCATGGCCGGTTCCGGAGAAGTGGTGACCTTCCGCCAGCTCGACGAGCGCTCGAACCAGATCGCCCACGCCCTGCGCGCCGCCGGCTGCCAGCCGGGCGACACGATCGCCCTGTTCGCCGAGAACTCGCCCCGCTATTTCGAGATCTGCTGGGCCGCCCAGCGCGCGGGGCTGTACTATGTCGCCATATCCTCGCGCCTGACCGTTCCGGAAGTCGAATACATCATCGAGGATTCCGGGGCGAAACTGTTCATTTCTGGCGCCTCGAAAAAGGATGTCGCCATCGCCATCAAGGCCGCGACCGGCCTCGCCGCGTACTGGTCCATCGACGGCGCAATACCGGACTACATCGCCCTGGAAGCCCATCGCGACAGTTTCCCGAAAACCCCGGTCGCCGACGAGATGGCCGGCACCGACATGCTCTATTCCTCCGGCACGACCGGCCGCCCCAAGGGCATCCGTCCGCCGCTCGAACGCAACATGCCGATCGATGCCGACAATGTCCTGATGCAGATCACCAAGGCGCTCGCCGGGGCAGGCCCGGACAGTGTCTACCTCTCGCCCGCCCCGCTCTACCATGCCGCGCCGCTACGCTGGTGCATGACCTTCACACGCTTCGGCGCGACGCTGGTCATCATGGAAAAGTTCGATCCCGAAACCTTCCTCTCCTACATCCGGAAATTCGCCGTCACGCACATCCAGATGGTGCCGACCATGTTCGTGAAGCTG
The DNA here is from genome assembly GCA_041741315.1 of Hyphomonas sp. Lineage (GTDB taxonomy): Bacteria > Pseudomonadota > Alphaproteobacteria > Caulobacterales > Hyphomonadaceae > Hyphomonas. The sequence continues at coordinate 1,170 of JBGSKI010000021.1, forward strand.
CTGAAGCTGCCCGAAGACGTGCGCCACGCCTACGATCTCTCGTCCCTGAAATTCGTCATCCATGCCGCCGCACCCTGCCCGGTGCCGGTCAAGGAACAGATGATCGCCTGGTGGGGGCCGATCATCGACGAATACTATGCCGGCTCCGAAGGCAACGGCATGACCTGGGTGAAGAGCCCTGACTGGCTGACCCACAAGGGCACTGTCGGCCGGCCGATCTGGGGCGAGTTGCACATCTGCGACGAGAACGGCGACGAAGTCCCTGTGGGCGAGGAGGGCCAGGTCTATTTCGGCGGCACGCCCGCCCCGAACTATCACAACTCGCCCGAGAAGAACGAATCCGCCCTCAATCCGAAACGCCGCGACTGGTCCTCGCTCGGCGATGTCGGCAAGGTCGATGCCGACGGCTTCCTCTACCTCACCGACCGCAAGGCCTTCATGATCATTTCCGGCGGCGTGAACATCTACCCGCAGGAAGCTGAGAACGTCCTGATCACCCACCCGAAAGTCGCCGACGTTGCGGTGATCGGCGTGCCCGACGAGGAATTCGGCGAAGCGGTGAAGGCCGTCGTCCAGCCGATCCCCGGCGTCGAGCCGTCCGATGCGCTCGCGGCCGAACTGATCGCCTTCTGCCAGTCGCAATTGTCGAAACTGAAATGTCCGAAGACGGTCGATTTCGATCCGGAACTGCCGCGCCACGCAACCGGCAAGCTGTACAAGCGCCTGATCCGCGACCGCTACTGGGGCAAGACCGGCAGCCGGATCGTCTGACGCAAACAAGGCACCCGGATCGCCGATTCCCGCTGGCCCAACGAGGTTCCCCGGGATACCAAGCCCCATGACCCTGATCCCGAACCAGCGCCACCTGTTCGACATGCCGGACGATGTCGCCTATCTCAACGTCGCCACGATGGGGCCGATGCCGCTAGCCGCCGTCGAAGCCGGCCAGGCCGGTCTCGCGCGCAAGCTGCAGCCGTGGACCATCGCCGACACCGACTTCTTCGCCGGCACCGAACGCCTGCGCCCCCTGCTCGCACAACTGATCCATGCGGACACGGACGGCATCGCCTTCGTCGCCTCGGCAAGCTATGGTCTCGCGACCGCCGCCCGCAACCTGCCTCTGAAGCCCGGACAGGACATCCTCATCCTCGAGGACCAGTTCCCGTCCAAC
>JBGSKI010000022.1:0-3780 GCA_041741315.1 Hyphomonas sp.
GGACCTCGAGGCCGTGGGCTTCGGCCCAAGCGTGGACGGGCGTCGGGGTCAGCTTCTGGCCGCGGCCGGCGGGGCGTGGCGGCTGGGAATAGACGCAGGCGATCTCGTGTCCGGCCTCGTTCAGCGCGGCGAGCACGCCGACGGAAATGTCGGGGCTTCCCATGAAGGCGATGCGGAGCGGGTGAGTCATGGGCAGGCGTCTAGCCTGTCGGTGCGCAGGAATAAAGGCGTTGCCGCAACCGGCGCGTCAGCGCAGGACCCCGCCGATGCCGCCGACGCCATGCAGGCCGAGCCAGAGGGCGAGCGCCCCTGCGAGCAGGATCGCGATCAACCACCGGAACCATGCTTTTGCGAACGGGTTCCGCACCGGCGATCAGGTCGCGTCTTCGCGGATGGCGCGGAGCTTGGCCTTTTTCACCTTGTCGATGGCGCGCTGGCGCTTCAGGCGCGACAGGTGATCGATGAACAGCGTGCCTTCGAGATGATCCATCTCGTGCTGGATGCAGACCGCGTAGAGGCCCTCAGCCCATTCCTCGACCTTGAACCCGTCATAATCGAGATAGCGGATCAGGCATTTCACCGGGCGTTCGACTTCGTCGAAAATGTCCGGAACCGAGAGGCAGCCTTCCTCATAGGGGGCAGTTTCCTCGACGGTTTCGACGATTTCCGGGTTCACGAAATAGCGCGGCTGGGGCTCTTCGTCTTCCTTGGCGAGGTCCATCACGATGACGCGCAGCGGCACGCCGACCTGGATCGCAGCCAGGCCAATGCCCGGCGCGTCGTACATGGTTTCCAGCATGTCATCCATCAGCGCCTGGAGTTCAGGCGTGACAGGGCCTTCAACAGGCTTCGAGACCTGCTTCAGGCGGGCATCCGGAACGGTGAAGATTTCTCTGATAGCCATGGCGGTGAAATATGCATTGCAGCGGGCCCGGTCAACGGGGCGGGGTCATTCGGCCGCGAGGGTCTTGGGCTTTCCGAGGTCCAATTGGCCGGTTTCGGGCACATTTGTGCGGGATTCGATCAGTTTTGGCTCTGCCGGGGCCTTGTTCGGGGGGGCGATCGACAGTTCCTCGAACTTGCGCAGGGTCGGCAGCACGCGCCTGTCGATCGAGCCCATCATGGCGTTGAAATGGTCGACAGAGCCGTTGAGCGACTTGCCGAGCTTCTCGACATGGCCAAGCAGGACGCCCATGCGGGTGTAGAGGTCCGCCCCGAGATTGGCCGCTTCCATGGCGTTGTTGTTCATCTCATGCTGGCGCCAGAGGTGGGCGACGGTGCGGGCGAGCGCGATCAGGGTGGTCGGCGTAGTGACGATGACCGAGCGGCTCATCGCCTTCTCGATCAGGTCCGGCGCATGTTCGAGCGCGGCGGCGAAGAAGTTCTCGCCGGGGATGAACATGGCGATATAGTCGAAACGGTTGCCAAGGTTAGACTGGTAATCCTTCGAGGCGAGCGTCGTGACGTGGCGCTGAACGCTGACGGCATGGGCCTTGAGATGGGCGGATCGTTCGGCAGCGTCATCAGTGTTGGCCGCCGCCATGTAGGAGGCGAGCGAGACCTTGGAATCGATTACGATCTGGCGGTCGCCCGGCAAGCGGATGATCGCGTCGGGGCGCTGGCGGCCCTCTTCTGTTTCGTCGTGAACCTGTTCGGAGAAGTCGCAATGGGCCGAAAGGCCCGCCTGTTCCATGACATTGCGCAGGGTCATCTCGCCCCAGCGGCCGCCGCCCTTCGGTGCGGTCAGCGCACTGACCAGCTTGCCGGTTTCGGCGGTATTGCGCAGCAGACTTTCGCCGATGGCCTTGACCTGTTCCGACAGGAGCGACTTGTCCTCGGTACGGACTTTCTCGAGCGCTTCGACCTTCTGGCGGAAGGCATCGAAATTCTCGCCGATGGGCTTGATCAGTTCCTTGAGCTGACCCTGTGCGCCTTCCTTGTGCTTCTCAAAGGTCTCGTTGGCGAGCTGCAGGAACTGGGCGTTGGCCTGGCGCAGCACACCCTGGGCAAGGTCGGCGAACTTGCGCTCGTCTTCTTCGCTGCGGCCCTTGAGGACGGCGAGTTCCTTTTCGGCCTCGCGGGCAACCGCCTCCAGCGTGGTGGCGCGTTGGCGGGCCTGTTCGCGTTCGTCGGTGGCGCGTTCGAGGTCGAGCGTCAGGCGATCCGCCTTCACCCTGCCCGCGTTCCAGACGAGATAGCACACCACCGCGAGGACCAGCGCGGCGAGGAAGAACAGGAGGTGCGCGAGATCGAATTCCGCGCCGGCGATGGTTGCGACAGGTTGCATGAAATCCTTCTGGCACGATTCTTAAAGAACATATCCGGAACGCCTCTGCCTGTCCACAATCGGCGGCGGGGCCAAGCGGCAGACTCAGGCGACGGGCAGGAATTCGGCCCAGACCATGCGCCGCTGGAACAGTGAGCCCTTGGCCAGAACGCGCATACCATCGGCGTGCAAATTGTCCGGAGAGATCACGGCAGCGAGGCGGGTTCGCAGGGCGGCGAGGTCGTCGCGGTCGCTGCCATAGACGGCGATGCCGGAGAAACGCCCGATGGCCTCGACATGAAAGGGCAAGCGGCCGGTGCAGGCCGGGAGCATGTCGACCTCGCAGGTGCCGGTCCAGCTGATGTGAAAGGTGTCGCCGTCACGGGCGCGCAGGGCGAGGCGGCTGGTCTCCCCGCCGCGATGTTCCCAGTCATAGGCGAGGGTCTCGCCAACCGGCCCGGTCAGGTCGACGCGGTCGAGCCGCGTCCAGTTGGTGAGCGGCAAAGGCAGGTTCTGAAGGGTCAGGCGGGGCGCCCATTCCTCCTCGCCGAAGACGCGCGGCGCCGTGTCGACGGTGACCGACCAGCGCAGGTCCTTCTCGCGGCCGCCATTGTAGCGGTCGCTCCATCGCGGATCGCTGAGGCCCGCGCCGATCTCGGCGGAGGCGACATCGAAGACCAAATCGCCGATCCGGACATACGTGCCTTCGGGGGGCTCAGCGGAACTCAGAAAGGCAGCTTGAAGCCGGGCATCATGCCGCCGAAGCCGGCGGTGGCGGATTTCATGGCGTCTTCCATGGCTTCGTCGAGGCGCTTGCGGGCGTCGGCATGGGCGGCGCGGATCAGGTCTTCGAGGAGTTCCGGTTCGTCGCCCATCAGGCTCTTGTCGATGGTCAGCTTGACGAGGTCGCCCTTGCCGCGCAGGCGGACGCGGACAAGGCCGGCCCCGGCAACGCCGTCGGCCTCGGTGGCCTCGATCTTCGCCTGGGCTTCCTGCATCCTGGCCTGCATCTGCTGGGCCTGCTGCATGATCTTGGCGAGGTCTTTCATGGGCGTTCAGGCCTTCTTGCGGCGGTTGGACAGGTTGATGACGTTTTCCGGCAGCGGGTCGGTCACTTCGACAATGGTGGCGCCGGGCAGGCTCTTCAAGGCGGCAGCGATGGCGGGATGTTCGGCGGCAGCGGCGAACTTTTCCTCGCGGGTGCGGATTTCGGCGGCGTGGACCGTCTCGGCGGTGGAGCGGACCTGTTCGACTGTCCAGTCGAGATCAGTCTCGCGTTCGAGGAAGGCTTTCAGGCGGGCGAGAAGGTTTGCAGGCGCGCCGTCGACCAGTTCGCAGGTGAAGTGGCCGGGCTGCATCAGGCCCGGGCGGATATAGCGCTCGGCGTCGACCTGCAGGGTCACTTCGCGCAGTTCGGCGAGGCGGGCGACGACATCGGCAAAGCCGGCGAGCCCGCCGGGTACCGGCGAGGCCTCAAGGGGACTTGCGGCCTTTCCCGGCGAGGCACTGCCTCC
>JBGSKI010000023.1:0-5761 GCA_041741315.1 Hyphomonas sp.
GCGGTGGGCGATGGGGCGAATGACCTGGCGATGATCAGGGCGGCGGGCCTCGGCATTGCCTATCGCGCCAAGCCGATCGTGGCGGCCGAGGCGCACGCCGCGATCCATCACACCGACCTGCGCGCGGCGCTGTTCTTCCAGGGCTATGAGGCGGCGGAGTTCGTGGGCTGACGACCGCGAACGGGCGGACGGCTAGGGACCCACGGTCAGCGCGACTTCCACGCGCCGGTTCAAGGGCTCCCGGGAATCGTCCTCCGTTGGCTTCGCCAGTTCGAATTCGCCCCTGGCATAAGCACTGATGGTCTCACGCGGAATTCCCTCGCTTTCGAGCGCAGCGACGACGGCCATTGCCATCCGCTCGCTCTTCACGAGATTGTAGTCTGCAGGTCCGGCGGTGTCGGTGTGGGCGGTTACCTGGGCGCTGACGACACGGCAGGAGTCTCCGAGGCTCCGGGTACGTGCTGCAGACTGCTGTACCAGATCGAACGCCGAACTGGTCAGGTTTGTCCGGTCCCACTCGAAATACACGACGAAATTCTGGTCCAGGGCGTTGCACTCCAGGGGAGACTCATCGGTGACTTCCACGGAACGCACCGGCGCCTCACAGATCGCAAGCTGGAGATAATTGTTGGCCTGGGCCGAAAAGCGTCCGCCCGGATACCGTTCCAGATAGCGCAGGAGCGCCGTGCAATCGGCCAATCCCCCGACGGCGGCGCTTGAGACTTCCAGCCACAGCGTGGCTTCCATGTCCGGACCCGGCGCGGCCTTCCGGCAGGTGCCGGCGAAGCAAAAGTCGCGCAGCATTTCGTCATAATAGGCCGGCCGCTGGTTGTGGTTGACCTGCATCGCCAGGCTCTGGACGTCACTCTTCACTTCGCGTGCGATGTCCTGCAGCGGACGATCCGTTTCGCGCAGCTTCGGCAACATGACCCGCGTAAAGACGGAATACTGGGACTCGTCGGCCTCACTCAGCCGGTCGAGCGCAGCCTGCTGCCCACTGGCAGAATAAATCACCAGCATGCCTTCGCTGACGTCGGGCCTGACCAGGCCCCGCTGGAACGCATTCATGGTCATGGTGTCGAAGGGATAGTCCCGGCAGGCGTCGATGACGGCGAAAATGACCGCCGGGTTCCGGTTCTTCAACTGGCGCAACACGTTCTGGCTGATCGCGACGGTTTCGGCCTTCAGGACATATTCGGATGCCAGGCGGGGAGCATCGGACAGGACCAGGTAGTTTTCGGCACCGTCGGACCAGCCATGTCCGGAGAAAATGAAGGCGACCTCGTCTCCCGGGCTGATCGTCGCGAGAAAGTCGCCAAACGCGCTCGTGAATTCGGCCCGGGTCGGGTTCAGGAGCGAAGTGACTTGGTAGCCAAGGTCTGCGGTGAACAGGCCGGCGTATCCGCGCGCGTCGTTCTCTGTCTTCGTAAGCGAGGTGAGGTTCTGGTACTGGCCGACGCCGACGATGAAGGCGCGCTTTTCGGCTGCCGCGGCGGGCACGAGGCACGCGAGCAGGAACAGAAACAACAAGGACCGCATCGCCTGTGCCTCATGGGGAGCCGGAGGCCATTGTTAACGGAGGCCAATTGGAAGGAGAAGAGGCGAACACCGTCCGGAGGGCGGAATAATCGGATGGAGTTGCAATGTCATAACGTTTCAATTATGGTTGTGGTTCAAATCTGGCTCGGGAGGCGGACATGCGAGGACGGGTGCGGCGCAGATCAGGGGAGGCCGACGTCGACATGACGCCGATGCTGGACGTGGTGTTCATCCTGCTGATCTTCTTCATCGTCACCTCGACCTTCTCGCAGGAACAGTCGATCGGCATTGAACCACCGGCAAAGGGGGCTGCGGCCGCAGCCGGAGAGTCCATGCTGATCCATATCGGGGAGGACAGTCTTGTCTCCGTGAACGGACGGTTCACCGATATAAGCAGCGTGCGGGCGGCCATCGAGCGCGTGCGCGCGGAGACGCCGTCGATCCAGGTGGCGATCCAGGCCCACCCGAATGCCCGGTCCGGCGTGATCGCACTGGTGCGGGATGCGGCCTATGATGCAGGGTACACGGAAGGTGTCAGCCTGGCGTTGGACGCGCCCGTGACCTGACTCGTCAGGCTGATCGGCCGTAAACGGAAGGGCGAACAGGGAAAGCCGGGCGGCCTATTTCGCCAGGTCGACCGAGAGGAACTGATCGAACCAGCCGGCTTCGCCACGGCGCTTGACGCGCAGGAGGAGCGGCTGCTTCGGGGTGGCGAGCGCGGCCTTCACGCGGGTCAGCGTGTCGGTGACGGTGCTGACGCGTTCGAAGTTCACTTCGACGATGACATCGCCGCGCAGCAGCTTGCCGAATGCCGGGCCACGGGCCGAGACCGACGAGACGACGACGCCTTCGACATCCTTTGGCACGCCGAAGCGGCGGCGGATATCGTCGTCGAGGCCGGACAGTTCCGCGCCGAGATCATTCGATGCCGCCGGCGCATTGAGCAGCGCGTTCGGAATGTCGCCGTCTTCCTCTTCCTGCAGTTCGCCGAGGGTGACCGGCACCGCGCGGGTGCGGCCGTCGCGGACGACGGACAGGGACACGGTCTTGCCGATCGGCGTGTCGGTGATCAGGCGGGTCAGTTCGCGCACGCTGGACACCGGCTTGCCGTCGAAGGCGAGGACCAGGTCGCCGACTTCCAGCTTGGCCTTGTCGGCCGGGCCGTCATCGGTGATCCGTGTCAGGATGACCCCGCCCTTGCCGGCGGCCTTGTAGGCCTTGACCAGGGCCTCGTCGGCGTCCTGAACGTTGACGCCGAGCCATGAGCGGCGGATCTTGCCGGACTTGATCAGTTCGCTGGAAATCCGTTTCACGAGGTTGGAGGGCAGCGAGAAGCCGATGCCGACAGAGCCGCCGGTGGGTGAGATGATCGCGGTGTTCACGCCGACCACTTCGCCGCCGAGATTGAACAGCGGGCCGCCCGAATTGCCGCGGTTGATGGCGGCGTCGGTCTGGATGAAATCGTCCGACCGGCCGGCATTCAGGTCGCGGTTGCGGGCCGAGATGATGCCTGCCGAGACCGAACCGCCGAAGCCGAACGGGTTGCCGATGGCGATCACCCAGTCGCCGACTTCGGCCCGGTCGCTGTCGGCCAGGTCGACATAGGGCAGGGGCGTCGGGGACTTCACCTTGAGCACGGCGATGTCGGTATCCTTGTCGCGGCCGATCAGTTCGGCCTCGAGCACCCGGCCGTCGGAAAAATTGATGTCGATCTCGTCGGCATTCTCGATCACGTGGTTATTGGTGATGATGTAGCCGTCGGCGCTGATCACGAAGCCTGAGCCGAGCGAGCCCTCGCGGCGGAAGCCGTCCTCGTCGCGGCCGAAGAATTCGTTGAAGCGCTCCATCGGCGAGCCTTCCGGGAAGGTCGGCATGCCGTCCGGCGCGATGGTCTGCTGGGTGGAGATGTTCACAACGGCGGGCATCAGTCGCTTCGACAGCTCGCGAAAGCTTGACGGCTGGATCTTGACGTCGATGCCGTCGACCTTCTGCGACAGGCTTTTCTGGGCAAGGGCGGGCTGGGCCACAAAGGCGGCAGCAGCGAACACAAGGGCGGCAAGGGCCGGTACGCGCATGGGGGTCGAACGTCCTCTTCCGGGGAGCAGCGGAATCCTGCCGGTAAACTAGGGCGCTTTGCAGGCAAGGCGCAACGGGTTCAAGCCATCCGGACTGACATGAAAACGATCCCGGCACCGACAAAGGCCGCCGCGAGGCCAGCCAGCGCAAGCTCGCGTGGCGGCAGGCGGGACAATTCCTCGGCCAATTTGCGCATCAGGTCAGGGGCGACCGCATAGGCCGCCCCTTCCAGGAATATCCACACGCCGACGCCTGCCAGCAGGACGGTCAGCGGATGAACGCCGCCGTCAGCGTCAGTTGGCACTCTTGCGCGCCGAGGCGATGAACTGGTCGCACAGGCCTAGTTCTTCCGGCGACACGACGATCTGCGTGCCCTTGCCGAAAGCTTCCTCGCAGGCGATCAGGGCCCGCTGGAAGCGGAAGAATTCCGGGTCCTTGCCATAGGCGGCGGCATAGATCTCGTTGCGCTTGGCGTCGCCTTCGCCTCGGATCTGTTCCGACTGCTGGTTCGCCTCGGCGAGGATGACCGTCTTGTCGCGGTCGGCCTTGGCACGGACGGACTGCGCTTCCCGGTCGCCATTGGCGCGGATCAGCTCCGCTTCCTGGTTACGGGCCGCTTCCATGCGGCGGAAGACCCGCTCGGACACATCGGGCGGCAGGTCGGCGCGGCGGATGCGCACGTCGATGATCTGGATGCCCCGGCCGGCGGTCGAGGTCGACAGGTTCTCGCGGATCGTGTCCATCAGCGTGGCGCGCTGGCCGGAAATGATCTCCTCCGGCAGCTTGTTGGCCAGTGCGTTGCGGATCGCCGTGTTGGTGAACTGCTTCAACTGGTTCTCGGCGACCGTCTTGGTGCCGAGGCGCTGGTAGAAGGCGAGCGGGTCGGAGATCTGGTAGCGCACGAAGGCGTCGACGATCAGCTGTTCCTGGTTCGACGCGAACACTTCGATGTTCGGAATGTCGAGGCCGAGGTTGCGCTTGTCGTAGAAGATCACGTTCTGGAAGAACGGGATTTTCATCTTGAGGCCCGCCTCGTTGCTTGAGCCGGGTTCGTTATACGCTTCCCGTGCCGCACCGACCTGCAGGACAAGGGCCTGCTGGCGCTGGTCGACGATGAAGAAGCTGTTGAGGGCGGTGATCAGGGCCAGGACGCCCAGAATGATGGTGGCTATGCCAAGGTTTTTCATTTCGGTTGTCCTTGCTGTCTGGCCGAGCCGCGCGACGGATCAATCGGCAGGTAGGGCACGGCGCCCGACTTGGAATCGAGGATCAGCTTGTCGGACTTGCTGAGCACTTCCTGCATGGATTCAAGATACATGCGTTCGCGGGTCACCTGCGGCGCCTTGCGGTATTCCTCCAGGATCGCGTTGAAGCGCGAAGCCTCGCCGGTTGCGTTGGCGATCACCTGCTCGCGATAGGCTTCGGCATTCTGCAGCACCTGCTGCGCCTCGCCCTGTGCGCGGGGGATGATGTCGTTGGCATACTTGTTGGCTTCCTGGATCGCCTTTTCGGCGTCCTGGCCGGCATTCACCACGTCGATGAAGGCCTGGCGCACCTGGTCGGGCGCGGAGGCTTCCTGGATCTCGACGTTCTGGATGGTGATGCCCGCGCCATAGTCGGACATCAGGGCCTGAAGCTGTTTCAGCACCTGGGCCTGGATCTGGCCGCGCTGGGTGGTGATCACATCGTTGAGCTTCGACTTGCCAACCACTTCGCGCATCACGCTTTCAGCCGAGGCCACGAGCAGGACTTCGCCATCGTCGACGTTGAGGATGAAGCGTTCCGGGTTGGTCGCGTCGTAGAACCAGAACACGCGGAACTGGACCGAGACGATGTTTTCGTCGCCGGTCAGCATCAGGCGTTCACCGTCATTGGTGCCGATACTGGTCTGCTGCTGCTTCTCGGACGGCATGACCTCATGCGTCTCGATCGGGGCGGGCAGGTGGACATGGAAGCCCGGCTGGAAATTGCGCTGCCATTCGCCGAAGCGGAACACGGCGGCGCGCGAGCCTTCGTCGACCACGACCACGCCGGTCAACAACCAGGCGATCAGGGCGATGCCGGCGAGAACGAATATGCCGAGCGGGCCGAAATTCGGCACCCCGAGGGCCTGGACGACGGAATCCGCCAGTTTTTGCCGGGTTTT
>JBGSKI010000024.1:0-2780 GCA_041741315.1 Hyphomonas sp.
GTCCGCCTCGGGTCCTGTCCGAGGCTCGCGGCCGTCTCGTCGCCGAGCGTCAGCGCGCGCAGTCCCTGCCCGGCCGCCAGGATCAGGCCACCGCCCATGCCAAACAGGGGCAAAAACCAGCCAATATCCAGCCACGAACGGTTCGCCACCGAGCCAAGCATCCAGTTGACCAGGTCAGCAAGCGTCCAGGGATTCGGGGCAAGGTTCAGCGCCAGCGACATCAACGCCCCCGCCAGGCTCGACAGGCCGACGCCAACCAGAAGGAGCGTCACACTGCGCGCTGCCCGGCCGGTTGCAAAGACCAGCACGGCAACCGGAATCGCCGAAAACAGGATTGCCGCCAGCGGAACCGCAAACGATCCCGCCGCCGCCAGCCCGAAATAGATCGCAATCACCGCGCCCAGCGATCCGAATGCCGACACGCCCAGCACGCCGGGCTCGGCCAGCGGATTCTGCAACAGTCCCTGCATCGCCGCACCGGAGAGACCAAGCGCCGCACCGACCAGAAACGCCGCCAACGCCCGCGGCAGCCGTATCTCCCACACAATCGTCCGTATGCGCTCGTCCCCTCCTCCGAGCAGCGCCGCGAACGTATCGCCGAGCGACACCGGCGCCGTCCCGCTCAGCGCAGACACGCACAGCGCAAAGCCAATTGCCAATGCCAGCGCAGCGACGAGGCGCATCATGGCGCGTCCTCCAGTCCCGCCGAAAGGTCCGCCGCCGCGTCGGCCACGAACCAGGCCGGACAGGTCAGCTCGCTCTCGTCCATCGCAATCACCTGCGCCCGGTCCATCAGGTGGCGGAGCACCGGATGCCGGCCCGCGCTCCACTGGTCCGAGGCATCCGCGTCAAATCCGAAAAACGCCGACACGACCAGCGCCGGCGGCCGGAGGACCAGTCCTTCGAGATCGAGACTGATCCAGCCGCTCTCACGAACGGCATTGTCGAGCCCGGCGCCTTCGAGGATCGCATCAATCATCGTCCCATTGCCCGCCGTCACGCCGCTCGGCGTCAAATACAGGGCCTCCCGCCCCGTCGGGTCCGCCCTGCTGCCCATTGCCGCCACCAGCGCGTCTCCCCGCTCTGAATGGCCGAGCGCCGCACCCGCTTCCCGCGTGACCGCCGCCGCACCCTCGAAATCCGACGCATAACCGATCTGGTAGACGCCGATTCCGAACTGCTCATAGAGGCCAATCGCCCGTGCATCGCCGCCCCAGCTGCGCACCACAAGGTCCGGCTGCAGGGCGACGACATCTTCCGCCGACGAACGAACCTGCCGGTGTCCGGCGGCCTTGTTCCTCAGATGGCTGAATGGCTTGTCGGCGTCTTTCGACAGGGCGAGAATCTGGTCTTCGTCGGCCATGGCCAGCACGAACTGATCCGCACAATAGTCTAGGGAAACGACCTTGGGGCCCCCGGCAAAGGCCGGGCCGCACAGCAGCGCCGCACATACGAGGGCCCCGGCCACCTTCATTTCATGCTGAACCCGACAAATACGCCCGCACCGGGCGTTGTGTATCCGTACACGTCCCGCGCCTCCTCGTCGAACAGGTTCTCACCCCGTAGCGTGAGCGAGACATGCTCCGTCACCGGATAGTCGACGGACAGGGACGCCAGCACATACGCATCCATCACCACCCGGCGCGACGGGAACGACCCGAAATCGAAATCATCCTGCTCGCCGACATAATCGAGCGCCGCACCCAAGCGCAGGCCTTCGGGGTCCGCCTGCCACAGCGCCGACAGCGACGCCGTTCTCGAAGGCACACGAATCTCGTCCGTCCCGTCATCGCTCTCGCTGTTCAGGAAGGTTGCCTGCCCGGAAACGGCGAACGCACCGGTGGCCTGCCAATGCCCGGACACTTCCACACCCTGCCGCTTCGATTTCCCGGTCCGGTTCAGAGCCGTCGACGTAAAGTCCGGATTGTAGGCCGTATAGATCTCGTCCTCGAGTTCGGCACTGAAAAAGGTCGCCGACAGGAACACATCGCCGAACGACTGGTCCCAGCCCGCTTCCCAGCTTCTGGACTGTTCCGGCTTGAGGTCCGGATTGCCGGCGAAGCTGCCGGGGAAGAATCCGAACAATTCCGTGAACGTCGGATTTTTCACCCCCGTTCCGGCCGAAACGCGCAACCGGCCGGATATGCTGTCAATGTCCCGCCCAAGCCCGACGCGCCATGTGGTGGCATTGTCGAACCGCCCGTCATTGTCGTCATGCCGGGCCGAAGCACGCAGGTCGAACCCGGTTAACCTGGTCCGGTATTCCGCCGCAAGACCGGTCGTGCGGAAGGATTCCGAGGCATCGCTCAGGCCGCCATACGCCACATCGTGGCGGTCATAGTCTTCCTGTTCGAAGTCGACGAGGCCGATCAGTTCCGACACGCCAAGACTGACGCCGGGGCTCCATGACATCGCAAACCGCTTTCCGGTCGAATCGTCGGACAGGGTGCCATCCGCCAAATTGTCACGGGTCACTTCATTGTAGCTGGTCTTCAGGACGTGCGAGATTTCGCGCGTGCTGCCGCTCAGCGCCGCGCCAATCAGGTACTGGTCGGCATCCGTCACCCGGTCGCCATTGTCGAGCACGCCATCGAAATCCACGTCCGGATCGGTTTCGGCTGACGATGCCCGCGCCAGCACCAGTCCCGAAAGTTTCCAGTCCCGCGAGAGGTCGGCCTGCATCCGGACCATCCCGGACAGGACATCCGAGCCATCCGTCTCACCGCCGCGTCCGGACGTGTCGACACCGCCCGTCCGGAAGCCGGACACGCCCGCACCAA
>JBGSKI010000025.1:0-6303 GCA_041741315.1 Hyphomonas sp.
GGGCGGGTCTCGCCCGGGCCGTGTGCGACACGCGTCTCGGACGGCTGCAGGCGCCCGACCCCTTCTGGGCCCGGTTCATCGGCTTCCTGGGGGATCATCCCGGCTTTCCTCCGCAGCAGGTCGGGCCGGTGGTCGACTATATCGCGTCACAGAAGTTTGGTTTGGGCGCTCAGGCCCCGCCGCAGCCGAATTTCGGCTTCCGGGGCCGAACACCCGAATCGCTGATCCGGCAGACGCATGAATGGCATCTGAGCCTTGCACGCACCAAAGTGGCCTACCGGGAGTTCCCGGCGGCACCGCTGGAGGCGGCCGAGTTCGACACCCGAATCGGCGAGGCCACGATCCGCTGGCGGTTCCGGCGCCTGCGCAATACGGCGGAACTGGTGGTCGAGGGGGAGGATATGAGCAATTGCGTCGCCTCCCGGGCCGGAGTGTGCCTGTATGCGGGTCACAGCATCTGGCGGGTAGAGTATGCACCGCCCGGCCAACCCAACCGGCGGCTGACGCTGGAAACTGTAGCAAATGGGGGGATTGTCGAGCTTCGGGGGCGGGCGAACCGGTTCGCGACCGAGGAGGAGCGGCAGGCAGTCCAGCTGTTCTCGCTGCACCTGCGGGAAGCCTGCAGGCAGGACCGCCGGAACGGGCCTTCCGTGCCGCTGTCCTGATTGTCATTTCGCCGCAGACATTGGCGCTGCGGCCGTGTTGTCACGTTACATGACTGATGCTAAGCGGCGCACAGTTTTCATGGGCGCGCGCCTCGGGTGCGCAGCCCAGTTTGCTATTTCCGGGCGGTCCCGCCCTTCTCAAACCACGGACGAACAAAACCTTGGCTGCATCGACCACGACACACGCGAGTGAAGCTGCCCGCCGCTATGCATCGGCGCTGTTCGAACTTGCCCAGGAGCAGGGTGCGCTCGCCACTGTTCACAAGGATTTCAAGGCGTTCGCGGAGATGATCAAAAGCTCGTCCGATCTGGCGCTGCTGCTCGATTCGCCGGCCTTTTCCCGTGAGGACAAGGTGCGTGCGCTGACCGAGCTGGCCGGCAAGTCGGGTCTCGGCGGCCTGTTCACCAAGTTTCTGGGCGTGCTCGCCCAAAATGGCCGCGCCAGGGATGTTCTGGGCGCCCACACGGCTTTCGAGGCGCTTTATGCGAAGCAGCGCGGCGTCAAGCGCGCCGTCGTCCGCACCGCCAAGGACATGAGTGGCGCCGAGCGCCAACGTATCGAATCGATCCTCGCCAAGGCCGTTGGCGGCGAGGTTGAACTTACCAGCGAGGTTGACCCTTCGCTGATCGGCGGCATCCAGCTGCGCATCGGGTCCCAACTCGTTGACGCCAGCATTGCCGCCAAACTGGATCGCATGAACACCGCCATGAAGGGAGCATGAGTCGCTCGATGGACATCTCAGCAGCAGAAATTTCGGGTATCCTGAAGACGCAGATCGAGAACTTTGGCGTGGAAGCCGAAGTCTCCGACGTCGGTCAGGTCCTTTCGGTAGGTGACGGAATTGCCCGCATCTACGGTCTCGACAGCGTGCAGGCTGGCGAACTCGTCGAGTTCGACGGCGGTATCAAGGGCATGGCCCTGAACCTGGAAAGCGACAACGTGGGTGTCGTGATCTTCGGCAGCGACAGTTCGATCAAGGAAGGCGACACCGTCAAGCGCTCAGGCGAGATCGTGTCCGCGCCGATCGGCAAGGGCCTGCTTGGCCGCGTCGTCGACCCGCTGGGCGAGCCGATTGACGGCAAAGGCCCGTTGAAGGATCTCGCCGGCCGTTCGCGCGTCGACGTGAAGGCTCCGGGCATCATCCCGCGCAAATCGGTGCACGAGCCGATGATGACGGGCATCAAGGCCATCGACGGCATGATCCCGGTTGGCCGCGGCCAGCGCGAGCTGATCATCGGCGACCGCCAGACCGGAAAGACCGCCGTCTGCATCGACACGATCCTTAACCAGAAGCCGACCAATGATGCGGCCAAGTCCGACAAGGACAAGCTGTTCTGCATCTACGTCGCGATCGGCCAGAAGCGCTCGACGGTGGCACAGGTTGTGAAGACGCTCGAAGAGCGCGGCGCGCTCGACTACACGATCGTTGTGTCCGCGACGGCGTCCGAGCCGGCCCCGCTCCAGTACCTCGCACCCTTCACGGGCTGTACGATGGGCGAATGGTTCCGCGACAATGGCATGCACGCGCTGATCATCTATGATGACTTGTCGAAGCAGGCCGTTGCGTATCGCCAGATGTCGCTGCTGCTGCGCCGTCCGCCGGGCCGCGAAGCCTATCCGGGCGACGTGTTCTACCTGCACTCGCGCCTCCTCGAGCGCGCAGCGA
The DNA here is from genome assembly GCA_041741315.1 of Hyphomonas sp. Classification (GTDB taxonomy): domain Bacteria; phylum Pseudomonadota; class Alphaproteobacteria; order Caulobacterales; family Hyphomonadaceae; genus Hyphomonas. The sequence continues at coordinate 2,333 of JBGSKI010000025.1, forward strand.
AAATGGGCGATGCGGCCGGTAACGGTTCGCTGACCGCGCTGCCGATCATCGAGACGCAGGCCAATGACGTGTCGGCCTATATCCCGACGAACGTGATCTCGATCACCGACGGCCAGATCTTCCTTGAAACCGACCTGTTCTATCAGGGTATCCGCCCGGCCGTGAACGTCGGCCTCTCGGTGTCGCGTGTGGGCTCTGCCGCCCAGACCAAGGCGATGAAGAAGGTTGCCGGCTCGATGAAGGGCGAACTCGCCCAGTATCGCGAGATGGCTGCGTTCGCGAAGTTCGGTTCGGATCTCGATGCCGCCACCCAGCGCCTGCTGAACCGTGGCGCGCGCCTGACCGAACTCCTGAAGCAGCCGCAATACTCGCCGCTGTTGATGGAAGAGCAGGTTTGCGTGATCTATGCCGGTACGCGCGGCTATGTCGACAAGGTCGCCGTCAAGGACGTGACGCGGTACGAGAAGGAACTGCTGGCCCACATGCGCGGCGCCAAGAAGGACCTGCTCGCCAAGATCCGTGCCGAGAAGGCGCTGACCGACGGGATCGAAGCCGAACTCAAGGCAGCGCTGGACGACTTCACGTCCAAATTCGCCTGATCCCCGCAAACTGAGCGCAAGCAACCAGAAAGCCTGACATGCCCAGCTTGAAGGACCTCAAGAACCGGATCGCCAGCGTGAAATCCACGCGGAAGATCACCAAGGCCATGCAGATGGTGGCCGCAGCGAAGCTGAAGCGCGCGCAGGACGCCGCGACGGCTGCGCGGCCCTACGCCACGCGCATGGCATCGGTGTTGGCGAACCTCTCTGCGTCGGCCGGCGAAGGCGGGCCGAGACTGCTTGCCGGAACCGGCCAGGACCAGACCCACCTCCTGGTGGTGATGACGGCGGAACGCGGCCTTGCAGGCGGCTTCAACTCCTATGTCGCAAAGCTGGCCCGGCAGAAGATTGTCGAGCTGCAGGCTGAAGGCAAGACGGTCAAGATCCTGACCGTCGGCAAGAAGGGCCGCGAGCAACTGGCCCGCGAGTATCGCAGTCTGTTCATCGCGCACGTCGACCTGTCGGGCGTGAAGGGCGGCGACTATGCCGAGCACGCGATCGGTCTTGGCCATGCGCTGACCCAGCGGTTCGAAGACGGCGAGTTCGACGTCGCGACGCTGATCTATTCGCAGTTCAAGAACGTGCTGAGCCAGGTTCCGACAGCGCAGCAGATCATCCCGGCCTCGGCCCCGGCCGATGCCGAGACGATCGACCTGAACGGCGCGATCTATCGCTACGAGCCGTCCGAGGCTGAGATTCTCGAAACGCTGCTGCCGCGCTACATCAACACCCAGATCATGTCGGCCATGCTGGAAAGTGCGGCGGGTGAACAGGCGAGCCGGATGACGGCGATGGATAACGCCACGCGCAATGCCGGCGACATGATCGACGCGCTGTCGCTGAAGTACAACCGTGCCCGCCAGGCGCAGATCACCAAGGAACTCATCGAGATCATTTCCGGCGCGGAGGCCCTCTAGGTTCGCGTCATGAGTTTCTGGATCTACGAGAATTTCAGCAACAAGCGCGCCCGGATCCATACCGGCAATTGCCGCTATTGCAATCATGGCGCTGGCGTCGGCGGCGACGCAGCGAACGATGATGACAAGTGGCATGGCCCGTTCGGGACGTTTACCGAAGCTGACAGCGCCGCGAAGGCACTCGGCCAGGGCGACACGCGCGCCTGCGGCGTGTGCAAGCCGGACGCGGCCCCGGCTGCGGCGGCGACGCCCGACAAAGCCTCTCAAATTCCCGCGGCAGCGATTGCCGCATTTCTTTCCAAGACTACCGCTCCAAAGGAGACGACCCGAATGAGCATTCCCGCAAACGCAAAAGGCCGCGTATCTCAGGTCATCGGCGCCGTGGTCGACGTCGAGTTCGACGGCGAGCTTCCGAGCATCCTCAACGCGCTTGAGACCGACAACAATGGCAACCGCCTCGTCCTGGAGGTTGCCCAGCACCTCGGCGAGAACACCGTGCGCACGATCGCCATGGACTCGACCGAAGGCCTCGTCCGCGGCAATCCGGTGAACGATACCGGCCGCGCGATCACCGTCCCGGTCGGCCCGGCAACGCTCGGCCGCATCATGAACGTGATCGGCGAGCCGATCGACGAACGCGGCCCTATCGGTTCGACCATGGAACGCTCGATCCATGCCGATGCTCCTCCGTTCACGGACCAGTCGACCGAATCTGAAGTGCTCGTCACGGGCATCAAGGTGATCGACCTGCTGTGCCCGTATGTGAAGGGCGGCAAGATCGGCCTGTTCGGTGGTGCCGGCGTAGGCAAGACGGTTCTGATCATGGAACTGATCAACAATATCGCGAAATTGTTCGGCGGCTATTCGGTGTTTGCCGGTGTCGGCGAGCGGACGCGGGAAGGTAACGACCTGTACCATGAGATGATCGAATCCAAGGTCATCAACCTGGAAGGCGAAAGCCGCATCGCGCTGGTCTATGGCCAGATGAACGAGCCTCCGGGCGCCCGCGCGCGGATCGCTCTGACCGGCCTCGCACAGGCGGAATACTTCCGCGACGAGGAAGGCAAGGACGTGCTGTTCTTCGTCGACAATATCTTCCGCTTCACCCAGGCAGGCGCCGAAGTGTCGGCCCTTCTCGGCCGTATTCCTTCGGCCGTGGGTTACCAGCCGACGCTGGCCACCGACATGGGCATGCTGCAGGAACGCATCACCTCGACCAACAAGGGTTCGATCACCTCGGTCCAGGCCGTGTACGTTCCCGCAGACGACCTCACCGACCCTGCGCCGGCCACGTCGTTCGCCCACCTTGACGCGACCACGGTTCTCAACCGCGCGATCGCCGAAAAAGGCATCTATCCGGCCGTGGACCCGCTCGACTCGACGAGCCGCATCCTCGACCCGATGATCGTCGGCGAAGCGCACTACAACATCGCCCGCGGCGTTCAGGAAATCCTGCAGAAGTACAAGGAACTGCAGGACATCATCGCCATTCTCGGCATGGACGAACTGTCGGAAGACGACAAGCTGGCCGTGGCGCGCGCCCGGAAAGTGGAACGCTTCCTGTCGCAGCCGTTCGACGTGGCCGAAGTGTTCACCGGTTCGCCGGGCGTGCAGGTGAAACTCGAAGACACGATCAAGGGCTTCCAGGGCCTTATCGCCGGCGAGTATGACCACCTGCCGGAACAGGCTTTCTACATGGTCGGCAATATCGACGAGGCGAAAGCCAAGGCCGCCAAGATGATGGCAGACGCGTAAGCGACGGACAGACAGCATGGCCGATAAACTCCACTTCTCGCTCGTATCGCCCGCCAGGGAGCTGTTCTCCGGCGAGGTCGATCATGTGATCGCTCCGGGTACGGAAGGCGAGTTCGGCGTACTGGTGAACCATGCGCCGTTCATGACGACCCTGAAGAACGGCGTCGTGCGCGTGCTCGAAGGCGATATCGTGACGATGCGCATCTTCGTGCGCGGCGGCTTTGCCGACGTGACCACGGCGGGCCTGACCATCCTTGCCGAGGAAGCCCGCATGCTGGATGGCGTCCGCGTCGACGACGTGCAGGCGGAGATCGACGCGACGCTGCTGAAGATCCAGTCGCTCGACAAGGATGATTCCAACCGCATCATCGCCCAGGAACATTTCGACTATCTCGAAAGCCTCAAGGCTGCGCTCGTCCACTAGAGGTATAAAAAATCCAACCAGAGACGCCGCCCCACTCGGGCGGCGTTTTTCGTTTTGGGATCAGTCTCCGGTAAAGTCGGGTTCGCGGCCCTGCAGAAAGGCGCTGACGCCCTCGCGGAAATCGTCGGAGCGCTGGAGCAGAGCAAAGGCTTCGAGGTCGCGGTGGGCGGTGGCACGGGCGAGGGCGAGGGCAGCCACATTGACGTCCTGCTTCACCATCTTGAGCGCGGTCGGCGGCAGCTTCGCGGCGGCTTCGGCGATCTCGCGGGCCCTTGC
>JBGSKI010000026.1:0-4496 GCA_041741315.1 Hyphomonas sp.
CACCGCCGCCACCTCCACCTCCACCTCCACCTCCCCCTCCACCACCCGTGGCGATGCTGCGCGACGTCTACGCCGCAGGCTTCCTCACCGGCGCCGCCATCCAGCGCGCCCAGATCGACACGGCCACCGCCGACCGCACGATCCTCGAATCCCATTTTTCCTCGATCACCGCCGAATACGAGATGAAGCCCGACATCATCGCGCCCTCCGCCTCGGTGCGGGATTTCTCCCGCGCCGACGCGCTGGTCGACTGGGCCGGAGCCAATGGCATCGCCGTGCGCGGCCATGCGCTGCTCTGGCACCAGACGACTCCGTCCTGGTTCCTCACCGGCACCCGCGACGAGATCCGCACCCGCCTGCAGGCCTATGTCACCGAAGTCGTCACCCGCTATCGCGGCCGCATCCATGCCTGGGACGTCGTCAATGAAGTGATCAGCGACTCCGCCGGCGGCACCGCGCCGTATCGCGATTCCAACTGGTTCCAGGCGGTCGGCGACGCGAGCTTCATCGACTGGGCCTTCGAGGCCGCCCGCGCCGCCGACCCGGACTGCAAGCTGTTCATCAACGAGTACGGCACCGAGTTTCCGGACAAGCGCGACCGCCTCCTGCAGATCGTGCAGGACCTTGTCGGGCGCGGCGTGCCTCTCGACGGCGTCGGCCACCAGTTGCACCTGCAGATCGATTTCGACACGGCGAATGCGATGGCGGCAATCGATGCCGTCGATGCCCTCGGCTTCAGCCTCGAGAACCATGCGACGGAAATCGACGTGTCCGTCTATTCCGACCCCGGATCATGCTTCGGCTCCGGCGTCGGCTGCGCGACCAGCTATGGCACGCGTGCCAGCGATGTCCCTGCCAGCGTCTACGCCACGCAGGCACGCATCTATCGCAGCCTCTATTCCGGCTTCGCCGCGCGTCCGAGCGTCACTTCGGTCACAACCTGGGGCGTCAGCGACGCGCAAACCTGGCTGAATTCCTTCCCGGTCAGCCGGCACAATTACCCGCTCCTGTTCGATCCGGATCGCCAGCCGAAAACCGCTCTCTACGCCGTGACGGACCCCGATTACGTGATCTGAGGTTGCAGGGGCCTGTTCTTTCCCCGAAAGCCCTGTACAAGCGGTCGTAAATATTCAGCTGGTCCGGAGCGATCCCATGAAAGCCCCGCCGCATCCCTCCCAGGCGCTCCGGCTTGCGACGCTTCACAAGTACAATATCCTCGACACGCCCCCGGAAGATGATTTCGACGATATCGTGGAACTGGCCTCGCATATCTGCGGCGTGCCGATCGCCGTGGTCAACCTGATCGATTCGGACCGGCAGTGGTTCAAGGCCGAAGTCGGCATCGGCGCACGCGAAACGCCGCTCGACACCTCTATCTGTTCGCATGTCATCCTCAGCGCCGATTTCGTCGAGATCCCCGACACCCACCAGGACCCGCGCACCGCCGACAATGAACTCTGCGCGCCGGACGACGGGTTGCGCTTCTATGCCGGGGCCTTGCTGAAGGCGGAGAACGGCATGCCGATCGGCACGCTCTGCGTGCTCGACAGCAAGCCCAACACGCTGACCGAGTTCCAGCGCAAGGCGCTGCGGACGCTGGCGCGGCGCGTGATGCGTGAAATGGACCTGCGCCTGTCGCTTCGCAACGAAGCCATCCTGCGCGACGAGATGGACCATCGGGTCAAGAACTCGCTGCAATCGGTGGCGTCCATCGTTCGCCTTTACCGCAACCGTCTGGGCGCTGGCGATGATCCGTCCGAAGCCTTCGACGCCATCGCCCGGCGGATCGAGTCGATTTCGGCGCTCCATCAGGCGTTGAACGAGTCTCCGGATTCAAATTCGGTCGCGCTGGGCGAATTCCTGCCGCGCATTGGCGGCCTGCTGCGCAATTCGGCACCGGAGAATGTCATCATCGACTGCCGCGTCCAGCCCGCAAAAGTCTCCTCGCAGGAGGCGGCGGCCATCGCCGTCGTGGTCAGCGAGTTCGTTGCCAACTCGATCAAGCACGCCTTTCCGGATGGCCGCGAGGGCCGCGTCGCCATCTCGGCCATGCTGCACCCCGGCGGCGAGATCGTCATTGCGTGCACGGACAATGGCGGTAGCGGATCGAGCACCGTGCCGGAAGGTCCCGTCGAAGGCCTCGGCAGCCGTATCGTCGAGGCCTCCGTTGCGCAAATTGGTGCGACGCTCGAGCGCGGACCCGGGCCGGATGGTTACAGCCTCAAGATGGTGCTGCTGCCCGGCGACCGGGCCTAGCGGCCCTCAGCGCTTCTTCTTGTCGATCCCGAGAACCGCGTCGGCCTTCAGCGTCGGGCTCGACGCATTGGTCTTGACCTTGTCGGCCTTCGGTTTGCGGACTTCCTTGTTCGATTTCTTCTGGCCTTTGGCCATGATGTGTTCCTCGAGTTGTGGTGCGCGCGGATGTCCTGCTCGGCGGGCATCCGGACGGGTGAATCGTTTGGAGGGAAGTGCCATGCCCGGCGGATGCGCTCGGCTGAGCGCATGGGCACATCGCAGATATAGACCCGACTCGCGCCGAATGTAAGCCGCCGCCAGCGGCCGCCCTCGCGACCGCCGCAGGGCGTTCAACCGCCGTCCGCCGGGTGCAGCGTTACCAGCACGACATCATTGCTGCGCATCGCTACCTGAAGGCTGTACCCGCCATCCGCGCCCACCGTGACCAGGCTGTCGGTTTCCGGCGCATCGGTGGTCAGGGCCTCGAGTTCGGCCAGCTGTTCCGGCGTCAGCGCGTCTGGCCGGCCCATGTCGATATAGGCCGATTGCGCATCATTGTGGCGGTAGCCCGTCCGGTAGACCCGCACAGTGTAGGCACCCGGCTCGAGGTTCGCGAAGCTTAGGTTGACCGGCTCCGACGGCGTTGCCGGAACCAGCCGCGTATAGAAGGGCCGGTTGCTCAATTCCTGCACGGGCTGCTGCCAGTCCCACACCAGTGCCGCAGCGCTGTCGCCATCAACCGTCACGATGGCCTGATCGTCCGGGGTCGGAAGTTCTGCGTCGCCCAGCGCATGCAGGTATTTGTACGCGAAGAAGGCTGGTTTGCGGAGGCCCTCGCGGTTCAGCAGGCCGAACCCGCCATGGAACGGCGTCGGCGGCGGCGCACCTTCCTCGAACAGGTCCGAATAGGTCCAGTAGCTCATGCCCTGCAACAGGCCCCGCGACCCGGCGAGCCGCGACAGGATATAGGGCGCGCTGATATAGCTGTCATGCACCGGGTCGCGCGCCGTATAGCTCGTGCTCCATTCCGTATAGTGCAGTTCGAGACCCGGGAATTTCGACGCCTCGATCTCGGCCCGCGAACGGCGCACATCGACGATCACCGCCTCGGGGTCGGCGGACAGCTTGGTGTCACCCTGGCCATCCTCGTCGAGGAAGCCACCATCGACGCCATAGCTATGCGTGGTGACGAAATCGATCGGCGCTCCGGAATCGGCGACATGGTCGAGAAATTCCGGAACCCATGCCGCGCCCGCCGTCGATGGCCCGCCAACGCGCAGCGCCGGATCAATCGCCTTGATCGTCCTCGCGGTGGAATCATAAAGCTCGAAATAGGCCGCCTGGTCGGCCGCTTCCCAGAACCCGTCGAGATTGGGCTCGTTCCACACCTCGAAATACCAGGTCCGCACTTCCTCCTCGCCATAGCGCTCGCGCACATGCCGCACGAACGCATCGACCAGTGCCGCCCAGCCCTCCGGGTCCGGATGCGACGTGTTACCCTGCCAGTAGAAGATCCTGTTGTCCGATGTCGCCAGCGCCAGCGGCGTGAAGCCGAGTTCGACGAATGGCTTGATCCCCTTGGCCAGCAGCGCGTCATACAGCGCGTCGATCCCGGTCCAGTCATACACGGTTTCACCGTCGACGATTTTCACGGTGCCGAGCACGTCATGGAAGATCGCGTGGAAGCGGATGTAGCGGAAGCCGAGTTCGTCCACCGCCGTCGCCAGCTGGGCCTGCGTATCCGGGCGGATCAGGGTTCCGGGATAATCCGCGCCGACCGACAGGTCGAAGAACCGGTCCAGCGGTTCGGTGGCGGCGTCCATGTCAACCACGATCTGCCGCGATGGCGTCTCGACTGCGGCGTGCTGGCACCCGGAGAGGGCCAGCCCGAACGCCGCGGCGAGTGCCGTTCCAGCAGCATATGTCTTCCTGAATCCCGGCATGTTTTCTCCCCTGTTCCTGTCCCGAAACATCGTTGTCATTTTGTGGCCGGGTCCGCCCGCCGCCGCAAGCCCTAATCCGGTTCGCCGGGTCCTTTGCGCTGGGCGCAATAGAGCGCAGCAATGAACCCGCCCTTCACCCGGGGCAGCACAAGCAGCACCGCCCCGACGATCAGCACGCCGGCCGCCGGCACCGTCACCGCCGACCGCAATCCGCTCATCGAGACGAAGAACGCCACCGGCACCAGAACCGGCCCGAGCATCAGGATGGTCAGCCAGGACGGCCCGTCATCGGCCCGCACCTGCGACAGGTCGGTGCCG
>JBGSKI010000027.1:0-2712 GCA_041741315.1 Hyphomonas sp.
CGGGACGATCTCGCCCGCGCGGTGCTGCAGCGCCTGCACGATCTGGAAAAGGATCGCGACCGGTTGCGCGCCACGATCAGCCGGATGGATGCCGAATGCCTTCGCCTGTCGCGTCTGGTCGACGATCTTAGGCGCGAGGCAGGTGACCGGGGTGCGGCAGTGACCGAAAGCGCGGCGCTGGCCGAACTCGACCAACTGGCCGCCAAGGCCCGCACCCTAAAGGAGCGCTGAACCATGGACTTCCTTCATCCCGCTGTTGCGCCATTCACCATCGCCCTGATGATCATGGCGACGCTGGCCGCGCTGGAGATTGCCGGGCTGGCGTTCGGCATGGGTCTTTCGGGCCTGCTCGACAGCTCCCTGCCGGATTTCGACGCGGATGCCGACGGGCCGGACCTTCCGGACGGAGCGGGAGCCCTTTCCGCTTTTTCGGCCTGGCTGTGTATCGGCCGGGTGCCTCTGCTGGTGCTGATTGTTGCCTTCCTGACCGGGTTCGGCTTCGCCGGCCTGATCGGGCAAAATGCCATCAAGGGCATGCTCGGATTTTACCTGCCGGTGCCGCTGGCGGCTGCTGGGGCTCTGGCCATCGCCTTGCCGGTGACCCGTCATCTTGGCCTCATCCTGGCGCGGCTGGTGCCCAAAGAGGAGACCGACGCGGTGTCACGAGACAGCTTCGTCGGGCGCATCGCTGTGGTCATCAGGGGAGAGGCGACGGCCGGTCACCCCGCAGAGGCGAAGCTCAAAGACAAGCGCGGAACGGTTCAGTACGTTCTGGTTGAACCGGATGAAACGGGCGAGACCTTCGTTCAGGGCGCCGAAGTGATCCTGATCGAACAGAAGGGTCCGGTCTTCCGGGCCATCGCGAACACGCTGCCGGCCCTGTCCGGTCATGCAGGCTAAGGGGCACGAAAGGCTCGATACAATGGATCCGCAACTGACGTCCTACCTCACGATTGCCGGCATCGTCCTGCTCGCCTTCCTGACGATCCTGATGATCTTCGCCCGGTTGTACCGGCGCGCCTCAAAGGAAGTGTCGTTCGTCCGGACCGGGTTCGGCGGCCAGAAGGTGATCATGAATGGCGGCGCGCTGGTCTTCCCGGTGCTGCACGAGACCATACCGGTGAACATGAACACGCTGCGGCTGGAAGTGCGGAGGCACGCCGAACAGGCGCTGATCACGCGTGACCGGATGCGGGTCGATGTACAGGCCGAATTCTATGTGCGCGTCCAGCCGACATCGGAATCGATTGCCAATGCCGCACAGACGCTCGGCCAGCGCACGATGCAGCCGCAGTCCCTGAAAGACCTGATCGAAGGCAAGTTCGTCGATGCGCTGCGTGCGGTTGCCGCCGAGATGGCGATGGAGGAATTGCACGAGCAGCGCGTGAACTTCGTCCAGAAGGTGCAGGCGGCGGTATCCGAGGACATCCTCAAGAACGGGCTCGAACTGGAATCGGTGTCGCTGACCGGGCTCGATCAGACGAGCAAGGAATTCTTTAATCCGGATAACGCGTTCGACGCGGAGGGCCTGACCAAGCTGACCGAGGAGATCGAGGCGCGCCGCAAGAAGCGCAACGATATCGAGCAGGAGACCGAGGTCGAGATCCAGCGCAAGAACCTAGATGCCCAACAGCAGCAATTCCAGATCGCGCGCGACATGGAATATGCGCGGCTGGAACAGCAGCGCGAACTGGAAATCCGCAAGGCCGAGCAGGCAACCCAGATCGCCCAGCAACAGGCCGACCGCCAGCGCGAAGCCGAGCAGGCCAAGATCAGCGCGGACCTGCAGGTGAGGGAAGCCGGCATTGCGGCGGCGCAACGGGTTGCCGAACGGGATATCGAGAAAGCCCGGCAGGTGATGCTGGCCGAGCAGGACAGCGATATTGCGGTGGCGGAACGGTCACGGGCGAAGTCTGAAGCAGATGCGAAGGCGGACGAAGCGCGCGCCTTCGCCGCCCGGGCCGCTGAGCAGGTGATCACGACGCGCGCCACGGAAACGGCAGAACGCGAAAAGGCGATCGAACTGATCGAAGCCCGCAAGCAGGCCGAACAGGCCGCGATCCATATCCAGGTGGCAGCCGAGTCCGAAAAGATCGCGGCGGTCGACAAGGCCGAAGCGATCCGGCTGGCAGCGGCGGCGGAAGCCAGCAAGCTGCGGCTGACGGCCGAAGGCGCGGCGGATGCCGAGAAGCTGCGCGCCGACGCCCTGCGGCAGGTCTATGACGCCGAAGCGGAAGGCAAGCGCAAGGTCAACGAAGCGGCGAACATCCTGTCGGTCGAGCAGATTGCGATGCAGATCAAGCAGGCGCTGATCGAGGCGCTGCCGGCGATCATCGAACAGTCCGTGAAGCCGATGGAGCGCATCGAAGGGATCAAGATCCTGCACGTCGAGGGACTGCATGGCGCGCCTGCGGGGAGCGGAAATGGCAACGGCCAGGATGCCCCTGCAGGGCTCGCCGACCAGGCCGTGAATGCGGCGCTGCGCTACCGAACGCAGGCGCCGCTGCTGGACTCGCTGATGTCGGAACTCGGCATTACCGGCGGCGATCTCGACGGCCTGATGGGGCTTGCCCGGACCAAGGGGCCCGTTACGGATGCGTGATCGCTAAAGGGGGGTCAGATCGCGGCGGCGACGCGGGCGGGGGCGTAAATCTGGATCAGCTTGCGGGCTTCGGCCCAGGCGCGTTCCGGGGCGAGGCCGGGACGGAAGCG
>JBGSKI010000028.1:0-10485 GCA_041741315.1 Hyphomonas sp.
CGCGCCGCGCCCGGCAAGGTGAAGGCCCGAGGCCTCGAGATCGGAGACCATGGCCTGCACGACATCGAGCGCGGCCTCGCCACCGGCCAGGCGCTGGCCACCCTCGCGCAGCAGTCCGGTCATGTGGGCTTCCTCGCGCGAATAATCGCGTCCGAAGACCGGTCCGGCCCCGCCATGCAGTGCGATTGCCCAGCGTTTCGACATTCGCGCGATGATCTCCCCTACGTCAGGCTTGGAAAAAACTGGTCCCACCGCTACCGTCGGAAGCTGAAAACAACAAGACAGGAAGGGAGTTCCGGGCATGAAAGCTATGCTGTCGAAAACCGTTGGCGGGCCGGAGGCCCTGATCCTCGAAGACGTGCCGTCGCCCACCTATGGCAAGGGCCAGGTGCTGATCCGGGTCAAGGCCTGCGGAGTGAACTTCCCGGATTCGCTGATGATCCAGGACCTGTACCAGTTCAAGCCGCCGCGTCCGTTCAGTCCGGGCGGCGAGGTGGCAGGCATTGTCGAGGCGCTCGGCGAAGGCGTCCATCATCTGAAGGTCGGCGACCGGGTGCTCGCCTCGCTCGGCAGCGGCGGCATGGCGGAATTCGCCGTGGCTGCCCAGCATGCCGTGATGCCGATTCCCGACGGCATGCCGTTCGAGGAGGCGGCTGCCTTCCTGATGACCTATGGCACCAGCTATTACGCCCTGAAGGACCGGGCCGATCCGAAGCCCGGCGACAAGCTGCTTGTGCTCGGCGCGGCCGGCGGCGTCGGCATCGCAGCGGTCGAACTCGGCAAGGCCATGGGCCTGGAAGTGATCGCCGCCGCTTCGACGCAGGAGAAGGTCGATTTCTGCCTCTCGAAAGGTGCCGACAAGGGGCTCGTCTACCCGTCCGGCGAACTCGACCGGGCGGCGCAGAAGAAATTGTCAGACGACATCAAGGACGTGTCGGGCGGCGGCGTCGACATCATCTATGACGGCGTCGGCGGCGACTATGCCGAACCGTCGCTGCGGGCCATGAACTGGGAAGGGCGGTTCCTCGTCATCGGCTTCCCGGCGGGCATCCCGAAAATCCCGCTGAACCTCACCCTTCTGAAAAGCTGCGACATCCGCGGCGTGTTCTGGGGCGCGGCCGTGGCGCGCGACCCCAAGGCGCACCAGCAGAACGTCGCCGAACTGTTCCGCCTCTACAAGGACGGCCTGATCCGCCCGCACGTTTCCAGCACCTATCCGCTGGCGCAGGGCGGCGAAGCGATCCGCGAACTGATGGACCGCAAGGCGCTCGGAAAGGTCGTTGTCACGTTCTGACCGCCAGGAGGTTAACCGGACGCAGCGTTTCGTTAACGAAGCCAAGTCAGCGCGAGGTCGATTTCTGTTGTATAGTGCCAGCATGTCTGCTGACCGCACTACAGATCGCGCGCCTCCCGGGCCGGGCGGCAAAGACGAGCACGCCAACAAGCGCGGCTCGCCCCGCCATCGCGTGCTCAAGGGCGGGCGGATCACGTTCAACGAGAATTACAGCTCGTTTGAAGTTCTGATCCGCGACATGTCGGACCATGGCGCGCGGCTGAAGCTGGACGATCCATGGATCGTGCCCAACAATTTCAACCTCGTGATTCTCAACCCGAATACGGGAGTGAGCGAAACGCGGCCGTGCGAGCGGCGCTGGCAACGCGGCGTGATGGTCGGCCTGCGCTTCCTGGATCCTGTCGCGCCGGATCGCCGCGCCCACTGACCCCTTAAGTCCTGACAACAAAAAACCCGCCGGAGCGATCCGGCGGGTCTTGTTTGAGCCTCTGTCAGCTTCAGCCCTTGGCGTCGTCGACTTCCTCGAAGTCGGCATCGACAACATCGTCGCCGCCAGCGCCCGCATCGCGGGCCGCGTCGGCATGGGCCTCGGTTTCCTGCTGGCTGGCATAGATCGCCTCGCCGAGTTTCATGGCGGCCGACATCAGGGCCTGATGCTTGGCCTGGATGTCCGCGAGGTTGTCGCCTTCACGGGCCGACTTGAGCGCCTCGATCGCGCTTGCGATCTCGTCCTTGACGCCCTGGGCGACTTTCTCACCGTGTTCGACGACCTGCTTTTCGGTCTGGTGGATCAGGGCTTCGGCATGGTTCTTCGCCTCGACCAGTTCGCGGCGGGCTTTGTCGGCACCGGCATTGGCTTCGGCATCGGCCATCATCTTCTTGATGTCGGCTTCCGTGAGGCCGCCATCCGCCTGGTTGGTGATCGCCTGTTCCTTGCCGGTCGCCTTGTCCTTGGCGGAGACCGAGACGATGCCGTTGGCGTCGATGTCGAACGTCACCTCGATCTGCGGCAGGCCGCGCGGGGCAGGGGCAATGCCCTCGAGGTTGAACTGGCCGAGCTGCTTGTTGTCAGCGGCCATTTCGCGCTCGCCCTGGGCAACCTTGATGGTCACGGCAGGCTGGTTGTCGTCGGCGGTCGAGAAGACCTGGCTTTTCTTGGTCGGGATCGTCGTGTTGCGGTCGATCAGGCGGGTGAACACGCCGCCGAGCGTCTCGATGCCGAGCGACAGCGGCGTCACGTCGAGCAGAACCACGTCCTTGACGTCGCCCTGCAGAACGCCGCCCTGGATCGCGGCACCGATGGCGACGACTTCATCCGGGTTGACGCCCTTGTGGGGTTCGCGGTTGAAGAATTTCTTCACCGCCTCCTGCACGGCCGGCATCCGGGTCATGCCACCGACCAGAACGACTTCGTCGATCTGCGAGGCCGACTTGCCGGCATCCTTGAGGGCCTTCTGGCACGGATCGATCGTGCGCTTGATCAGGTCCTCGACCAGGCTTTCGAACTTGGCGCGGGTCAGCTTGATGTTGAGGTGTTTCGGGCCGGTCGCGTCTGCCGTGATGAAAGGCAGGTTCACTTCGTACTGGCTGGCCGACGAGAGCTCTTTCTTGGCCTTCTCGGCCTCTTCCTTGAGGCGCTGGAGGGCGAGCTTGTCGGTCTTCAGGTCGATGCCCTGTTCCTTCTTGAACTCGGCTGCGAGGAAGTCGACGATGCGCAGGTCGAAGTCCTCGCCGCCGAGGAAGGTGTCGCCATTGGTCGACAGAACTTCGAACACGCCGTCGCCGATCTCGAGCAGCGAGACGTCGAACGTGCCACCGCCAAGGTCGTAGACGGCGATCGTCTTGTTGGTGTCCTTGTCGAGGCCATAGGCGAGGGCGGCGGCCGTCGGTTCGTTGATGATGCGCAGCACTTCAAGGCCGGCAATCTTGCCTGCGTCCTTGGTGGCCTGGCGCTGGGCGTCGTTGAAGTAGGCGGGAACCGTGATCACGGCCTGCGTCACTTTCGCACCGAGATAGGCTTCGGCGGTTTCCTTCATCTTGGTCAGGATGAAGGCCGAGACTTCCTGCGGGGAGTAATCCTTGTCGCGGCCCTTGACCCATGCGTCGCCCGACGGGCCGCGCACGATCTCGAAGGGGCTCATCGCCTTGTCCTTCTGCGCGGTCGGATCGTCGAAGGTGCGGCCGATCAGGCGCTTGATGGCGTAGAAGGTGAAATCCGGGTTGGTCACGGCCTGGCGGCGGGCCGTCATGCCGATGAGGCGTTCGCCGCTTTCCGTAAAGGCGACAACAGAAGGCGTCGTGCGCGCGCCTTCCGCGTTCTCGATGACCTTTGCCTGGCCGCCTTCCATGACGGCTACGCAGGAATTGGTGGTTCCGAGGTCGATACCGATGATTTTGCTCATAGTGCGTCTCTTTCTTTGTTAGCCGCCACTGGCTTTGTTTGCTTCGGTCTGCTCAGCAGCCCCGCAAGGCTCGTGGCTCTTTCAAGTTACTGTTTTGAGCGGCGGGAATGGGGGTTCAGCCCAGACGCCTGTTCGGTCTGCGATATGGGAAGAATACGCCACCGCTCAAGAGGCGGATGCACATTTGGATAGATCGGACCGTGGCGCGCGTCCATGCCCGGAACGGTCATGTTTGCCATCGAATTGGTTCCCGGGACCCGATGCCGGAGCGGGGTGCCGCCGGCGGCCGGGCTGGCGCGCCGGCATCGGCGCCTTATCTAAGGGCTGCAGCAGGAGGAAATCCCGGATGAAGTACGCCAAACTTGGACGCACTGGCCTGATCGTATCGAAACTGTGCCTCGGCACGATGACCTTCGGCGGCGAGGGCGGCATCTGGAAGTTCATCGGCAAGCAGCAACAGGACGAGGCGGACGCGCTGGTCCGAAGGGCGTTCGATGCGGGGATCAATTTCTTCGACACCGCCGATGTCTATTCCGCCGGCGTGTCCGAGACGATGTTCGGGCAGGCGATCCGCAACAATGACCTGCCCCGGGACGAGATCGTCGTTGCAACCAAGGTGTTCGGCCGGGTGTCCATGCTCGTCGGCGACGATGCGCCGGCGGACCGGAAGGCGGAAGCAGAGCGCCGCGAGACCAGGGCGCGCAACATTTCCGGCCTCTCGCGCAAGCATATTTTCGACGCCGTCGATGCGAGCCTTGCCCGCCTCGGCCTCGACTATATCGACCTCTACCAGGTCCATGGCACCGATCCACTGACCCCCATCGAGGAAACCGTCGAAGCGCTCGATGCGGTCGTGCGGTCCGGCAAGGTCCGGTATGCCGGCCTCTGCAACATGCCGGCCTGGCTGATCATGAAGGCCGTCGCCTATGCCGAACGGCGCGGCCTGTGCCGGTTCGAGAGCTGCCAGATGTACTATTCCATCGCCGGACGGGACCTCGAACGCGAAGTCGTGCCGATGGCGAAGGACCAGCAATTGGCGATCCTGCCGTGGAGCCCGCTGGCCGGCGGATTCCTCTCCGGCAAGTTCAGCCGGGACGGGGCCGGGCCGAATGACGCCCGCCGGACGATTTTCGACTTCCCCCCGGTCGACAAGGACAAGGGCTTCGACATCATCGACGTCATGCGCGGCATCGCCGCCGCGAAGGGCGCAACCGTGCCGCAGGTCGCACTGGGATGGCTGCTGCACCAGAGCCATGTGACGAGCGTGATCATCGGAACGCGCACACTCGAACAGCTGGAAGACAATCTCGGCTCGCTCGATGTCGTACTCGATGCCGCCGACCTGTCGGCGCTGGATGCGGTCTCGGCGCTGGCGCCGGAATATCCGGGCTGGATGGTCGACCGGCAGGGCGCGGACCGGCGCGGGCAGGTCTGACGCTGCAGCTCAGGAAATGTTAAGGCAGGGATGTTAACGTCGCCCCCAAGGCTAATAAAAACAAGCCATTGGGTGATGACATGCAGGATTTCCTTGCCTCCCTGGCCGGGGACGCGGTCTGGTATATCGGGCTGTTCGCCGGGTTTACGCTGCTCGCCTTCCTGTCGCGCGGACGCGATGCCCTGCGCTGGACGCCCGGACTGCGCCGCAGCGCGCTGACCAATCTCCTGATGCTCTACCTCGGCGGCCTCGGCGGCGTGCTCTACCTTGTCACGATCACGCCGCTGGTGACCCTCTATCATGCCCTGCACCTGCCCGTGCTGCCGGCCAGCGCCTGGGCGGGCGTCCCGTTCGTGGTGAAGGGCGCGGTCGCCTTCCTCGTCTACGATACCAGCCTCTACTGGGTGCACCGGATGCTGCACAAGACATGGCTGTGGCCCGCCCACGCCGTGCACCATTCGGACCCTGAGCTGCACTTCCTGTCCTGGTCGCGGGGGCATTTCACCGAACAGTTCATCATCGCCGCCGCGCTGGTCTTCACTTCGACCTGGCTTGGTTTCAAGATCGAGCAGATCTACGCGCTGGCGACGCTGAAGGCGCTGCACCAGTACTATGTCCACTCGAAGATCGACTGGGACCATGGCCCGCTGAAATACGTCATCGCCTCGCCGCAGATCCATCGCTGGCACCATGCCAATGTCGAGGCGGCGTATGACAAGAACTTCGCCTCGATCTTCCCCTTCCTCGACCTGATCTGGGGCACCTATTACAATCCGGGCAGCGCCGTGGACGTGCCGACCGGCATTTCAGGCGAGAACGAGAACACGTTCATGGGCCAGTTCCTCTACCCGTTCCGCGAATGGTCCCGGATGCTGCAAGCCCGCCGCGAGGCCCGTGCCGCTGGCCGGCTGCAGACCGAAAGGCTGGACGAGGCCAACGTTCACGTCGCATAAGGGGTGCCTCCAGACCGGAGGACTGCCGATGTTCCGCACGCTGACCGCCCTCAGCCTTCTGGCGCTCGCCGCCTGCAAGACCGACCCCGTCGAAACCGCCGAACCGGCGGAGCCCGTCCCCGAACTCGCCCCGCTCTGGGTCTCCAGCGGCTTCGACGCGCCGGAAGGTGTCGCGCTGGCCCCGGATGGCGGCTATTTCATCTCGAATGTCGGCGGCGATGCCGATGTCCGCGATGGCGACGGTCACGTCACGAAGATTGCCGCTGACGGCACCATCGAGAAGCGCGAATTCGCGGTCATCCTCGATGCGCCGAAGGGCATGGCAGTGCTGGACGGGCAACTCTACGTCGCCGATATCGACGAGGTAGTGATGTATGATGCCGAAACCGGCATGCGCACCGGTCGCATCGCCCCGAAGGGGGCGGCCTTCCTGAACGACATGGCCGTCTGGGACGGGACCGTTTACGTCTCGGATTCCGGCACGGCGACGATCTACAGGGTGGCCGGCGGCAAGGCGGAAATCTGGCTGCAGGACCCGCGCCTCGGCGGCGTCAATGGCCTGTTGCCGGACGGTGACCGCATGCTGATTGCCACGATGGAAACCGGCACCCTGTTCAGCGCCTCTGCCAGCGGCGACCTCACCGCAATCGCATCCGGCATGACGGATGCCGACGGCATCGGCCTCGTGCCAGGCGGCGGCTATCTCGTCTCGTCCTGGCCGGGGCAGATCCACCATGTCAGCCCACGCGGCAAGGTGACGACCCTGCTCGACACGACCGAGGCCGGCATCCTGCAGAACGACCTCACCGTGATCGGCGACACCGTGATCGTGCCCAACTGGGTTCCGGGCACCGTCACGGCGTGGAAGATCGTGCGCTAGGCGCTTCCTCCCCCAGCCGATTGCAGGGTGGCCAATCCGCGGTTGCCGGTGCATAGTCCTCTTTGCGAACTGTGGGAGGACGCCAATGAGAAACCTGTTCCGCGCCGCGATTGCGGCATTGACCCTCGCCATCCTGCCGGCGCCTGTGCTGGCGCAGGATATTGCCGGCGCCGTCGAACACCCGATGATCGAGCGCTATCCTGGCCAGGTGATCGCCTGGCAGGCCATCGAAAATTACCAGCCCTACAAGGTCGCCGTCGGCCCGGTCGCCGGTTACCGCACCATCGCGGACTGGATCGAGACCGAAGGCCGCGTGACCCGCACCTTCTACAAGTACGAAGGCGAAGACCGGACGTTTTCCGAAGTCTACAAGAACTATCTCGATGCGCTGAAGGCGCAGGATTTCGAGATCCTCGGCGACGGCATGTCATTGGACCGCAAGGGCGTTGGCATCGGTTCGCGCCAGTGGATGGAGGTCACCTTCGCCCAGAATCCCACCGGCAAGCCGGGCGAGGTCGGGACGATGTTTTCCGGAACGTCTTCCTCCGGCGGTGCCGGGGCCATCGTTGCCCGGAAAGAGCGCGCTGCCGGTCTGGCCTATGTCGTCGTCTACGTTGAGCAGCACTCGAAATCCTATATCGGCACCCTGATCGACATTGTCGAAGTCGAAGCCGCCGAGACCGGCCTTGTCGTCGTCAATGCCGAAGCCATCGGCAGCGACATCGACGAATATGGCCGCGTCGTGCTTGACGGCATCGTGTTCGACTTCGACAAGGCGACCCTGAAAGCAGAATCGAAAGCCGCGCTCGATGCCATCGCGGAATACCTGACCGCGCATCCCGACCGGAATTTCTATGTCGTCGGGCACACCGATTCCAAAGGCAGCTTCGCCTACAATGACAAGCTGTCGGATGACCGGGCCCGCACCGTCGCCGACACGCTGAAGCGCGATTACGGCATCGCGTCCGAACGGCTTGAGCCGCACGGCGTCGGCCCGCTGTCGCCGGTCTTCTCGAACGGCAGCGATGCCGGGCGGGACAAGAACCGCCGTGTCGAACTGGTCGAGAAATAGGAACGGCCGGTCGGGCAGAAGACGACACGCCTTCGTCGCGATTTCGTGCTAGCCGGGTGGCTCCGGACTGGAGCGCACGCCATGAATCTCGACATCATCGACACCATCAACGATCCCGGCACGCCGGGGAAGGGCGGGGATGACCGGTTCGGGTTCGATGCCTCCGGCGGCCGGGCCTGGGCACTGGACGGGGCAACCGACGTCACCGACCTGAAACCCTTCCCAAAGGCGGAAAGCGGCGCGGCCTGGATCGCCGAGGCCTTGTCCGCGCGCCTGATGCAGGGGCCGCAACCCGGCCAGGCCACGCAGGCCTATTTCGCCGGCGTGCTCGCCGATGTCCGGAAAGTGGCGGAGAAGACCAGCAAGCTGCCGCTCGGCAGCGTGCCGGGCGAGGCCCTGCCGATTGCCTCGGGCATCTGGATGCGGCTTGACGGGCGGGACGCCGAATTCGCCCATATGGGCGACTGCATGGCGATCGTCCGCAGCGGCAATGCGGCCCGCGTGATCGGCGAAGAGGGCAAGGTGAATGACGAGTCAGATGCCGCGCGCGCCATGCTGGCGATGAGCGCCGCCGACCGGATGGAACGCCTGCGCGCCGAACGCCGCTGGTCGAACGAGCGGGGCAGCTGTTTCAGTCTCGGCCCGAAAGGCGCGCAGAACCTCGTCGTGCAGCGGACACGCCTGACAGGGGGCGACGAGATCTGCCTGATGAGCGACGGCCTGTTCCGGCTCGTCTCGCCCTATGCGACGCACACGCCGCTCGCCTTCATGCAGTCGCTGGCGGCCGACGGCCTGCTCGCCACGGTCCAGAAACTCCGCCGGTTCGAGGACGATGCATCAAACGACCTGCCCCGCCTCAAACGCCGCGACGATGCGAGCGGGATCTATCTGCGGATCACAGGATAGCAGCTGCGGGTCCACTCGGACTGCGCGGAACACAACCAACCGGAACAGCAGTCCTCCCACCAGTGCCGCGGGCAGGCCCACGATGAGGGCAATCACGCCCCCAAAGAAAGCGACAAGGAGAAATGCCTCGATACCGGAAAAGGCCGAAAAAAGCGCAGGCAATCCAATGGCGACGAGACTGGTACCAAGCCATCCTTTCAAACTGAGTGTCCAGGGAAACTGCGTAGGAACGATAGTCCTGCCCAGCAAAGATGGAACGCAAGCTGCTGCCGCAACAGATGCAGGAAGGCCGATAAGCCAGAACATGCTGGAAGGGTCTACAGGCAGGGCCGTATTCAGGCGTCCTGCAAAGAGCCAAACCAGCTGGATGGGATTCAGGATCCCGACCAGAAGCCACGCAAGTGCCAGCCGTAGCGGACGCGGTTCGGCAACCCGGAGGTACCGCCGAGGAACGCGACTTGGACCGCAGGATTCAAGGGTGGCAGACATTGACGCACCTGTTCTCGCTCCTTTCCACATAAGCGCGAAATTGGCTCGCGATTATGGGTTGAAGTGACGCACGCCCGGAATGCCGCCTAGTTCGTCGAACCCGCGCTGACAGTCACCATTGCGGCGCGCAGGGTGCGGTCGCCGATTTTCCAGCCGGACTGGAAGACCGAGGCGATCGTTCCGGTGGCATAGGGCGAGGGCACATTTGCAACGGCCTGGTGCAGGTTCGGGTCGAACGTGTCGCCGGGCATCGCGGGCACCGCCGTCACGCCATTCCGGGCGAGCGCGGTGTGCAATTCCTTCTGCGTCATCTCGATACCGTTCAGCAGGTTGCGGCCGGCGTCCGAAAGGTTCTCGCGGTCCGCATCGGGCAGGGCTTCCAGCGCGCGGGACAGGTTGTCGGCGACGCTCAGCAGGTCTCCGGCGAAGCGCTCGATGGCATAGACCCGGGCATCGGCGACCTGCTTGTCAGACCGCTTGCGCGTGTTATCCAGGTCGGCCAGCGTGCGCAGCAGCTGGTTGCGCATCTCTTCCTTCTCGGTCTCAAGACGAAGGATGGCTTCGTCGATCGCCGGTTCGGAAGGGGCCTCCTGTGCCGCGCCGGCCTCTTCAGGGGCGCCGGCGTCGAGGGTTTCGGTCTCGTCGGGGGTCATGTCGTCGCTCATCTGTTGCCATCCTTTTCGCGGCGGCGGGCGATGATCTCGCCCACCACTTTCGCGGTATAGTCCACCATCGGTATAACCCGTGCATAATTCAGCCGCGTCGGGCCGATCACGCCGAGCGCGCCGATCACCTGTTTTCCGCCTCCCATATAGGGAGCCACGATCACACTTGAACCCGAGAGCGGAAAAAGCCGGTTCTCCGAGCCGATGAACAGGCGCACGCCGTCTGCCTCGCGGGTCGTGTCGAGGATATCGAGCACGCTTTGCTGGCGTTCAAGTTCGTTGAACAGCTGCCGCACCCGGTCAAGGTCCTCGGCGGCCTGGGTGTCTTCCAGCAGGTTGGCCCGGCCCCGCACGATCAGCGACCGGCCCCGGCCCGGCGCGTCGCCGCT
>JBGSKI010000029.1:0-2374 GCA_041741315.1 Hyphomonas sp.
CCCCGCCGACCGCCACACTATTCGCACACCCAAGCAGACCCAGCGCCAACAGCCCGCCAAGCCAGACCCGCACTCCCGCCTGCACTCCCGCCTGCACTCCCGCCCGAACTCCCGATCGTGATCCCGCCATTTCCTGCTCCCTATCGACGCCGCTGACAGAATTGTCTATGCAACCCCCAGTTTGCGGCAAAGACCGCTAAAGGCAAGCAAGACTGGATCAAAAATCATCTCATGGCCTACGAAACCCTTTTAACCGAGGTGGACGGACACGTTGCTGTCATCACCCTCAACCGCCCCGACGCAATGAATGCCTTCAATAACCGGTTGATGGACGAGTTGACCGCCGCCCTCGACCGTTTCGATCTCGATGACGAGATCGGCTGCGTCGTGATCACCGGCTCCAAGAAAGCCTTTGCCGCCGGGGCGGACATCAAGGAAATGCGCGAGCTATCCTATATGGAGGCCTATTATAAGGACTTCATCACCCGCAACTGGGAACGCGCCGCCCGCATGCGCAAACCTCTGATCGCCGCGGTTAATGGCTACGCGCTCGGCGGCGGCTGTGAACTCGCCATGATGTGCGATTTCATCCTCGCCGGCGACAAAGCCAAATTCGGCCAGCCGGAAATCACCCTCGGCGTCTCCCCCGGCGCGGGCGGAACGCAGCGCCTGACCCGCTTTGCCGGTAAATCCAAAGCTATGGAAATGTGCCTCACCGGGCGCATGATGGACGCCGCCGAGGCCGAACGCTGCGGCCTCGTCAGCCGGGTGGTTCCGGCCGACGACCTGATGGACGAGGCCAGGGATCTCGCCAAGACAATCGCGTCGATGCCGCTGGCCGGGGCGATGATGACCAAGGAAGCCATCAACTACGCCTATGAGACCCCGCTGTCGCAGGGCATCCAGTTCGAACGGCGCATGTTCCAGTCATTGTTCTCGACAGCCGACCAGAAGGAAGGCATGGCCGCCTATATCGAGAAGCGCGCCGCCCACTTCCGCGACCGCTAGTCTGCCGGCAGGCCAGATGCTTTTTCCTGCGCCCGGCAGGAAGTCGGCTGTTGACGCCCAACCGCCCTTTATGTATTCCCCCGCCTTCAGCTTGAGGGCCTGCCCTCGGGCATCAGGAGTTAGATATGGCAAATACCCGTTCCGCCAAGAAAATGGTCCGCAAGATCGAAGCGCGTACCGAAGTGAACAAGGCGCGCCGTTCGCGCGTTCGCACGTATGTCCGCAAGGTCGAGGAAGCCATCGCGTCCGGCGACAAGGCCGCTGCGGCCGATGCGCTGAAAGTTGCCCAGCCGGAACTGATGCGCGCCGTCACCAAGGGCGTCATGCACAAGAACACGTCGTCGCGGAAAGTTTCGCGCCTCGCGGCCCGCGTCAAGGCAATGGCCTGAGCTGATCTGCCCGGTTTCCGGGCATTCGAAGACCAAGCCCGCCCGGCACATGCCTGGCGGGTTTTTTGTTTCTGAACCGGTACAAGGTCTTGCAGGTTTTCCGGCAGGTTTGCGGAGCCCGCGTGGCGGGTTTCATGAGACATACCGGCTTCGATATGCTAGTCTTCGAAACGTCACGGAACTGCAGATTTGCAGTCCGGCGATGCTGTGCATTGCGTAACGTTCTAGCTCGGAATTCTCCGCCGGAAAAAATGCCGCGATTGGCAGAATTTCACAGGAGATAGAGTCTGTAGAGTGTTGACAGAACAAACGTGAACTTTTGTGCCGAAGCGCTCACTCGCAATTTTTGTACAGCGGCAGAAAGCACGATAACATAACGAGTTTTTTCCCTTGTCGCGTGTGTCAACCAGCAATCTCCCGCTGTCACAAAAATCTTGCACTTGTCAGAAATTCCCCCGCGATTTACCACTTGGAAACCAACAAGAAGCGTTCCTTGTACGGAGTATTTCGGGGTCCAGGCAAGTGCTGGCGGGGAACGACGCGTGCCGGTTGGAGATGGGTTAGTTATAACAAGAAAATGGGGCTCGGCATGGACCGAAATAGAGATACCGACGCCAATAAGGACGTAGGCAAAGAAGGCCGGAAACAACAGGAAACGTCTCCCGGACAGGCAATCTGGCAGGCGACGCGCGAGGCGCTGAAGACCGTACTTTCCGAAACCGATTTCGCGCGCTGGATCGACGACCTGAGACTGGTCGCCGAAGTCGATGGCAAGATGCTGATCGCCGCGCGCAACAAGCTCTCGTGCGACCGGGTCGAAGGCCAGCATGGCCACGCCATTCAGCGCATCTGGCGCGAGCATGACCCGGCGAAGCGGGCGATCCGCCTGATCTCGTGGCGCGATGCCAGCGACGAGTTGCGCACCAGCGTTCCGGATCCGTGGGCCGTGCCTGCGCGCCGTGCCGCGGCGGCCAGCC
>JBGSKI010000030.1:0-1607 GCA_041741315.1 Hyphomonas sp.
GGGCCGGTGCCGGCCCGACCGCCAGCGCGGTCATGGGTGACGTCGCCAAACTGTTCCGCCCGGCCATCCGGCCGGCATTCGGCCGCGCCGAGCATCACAAGGCCCGGCCGTTCGTCAGCGGGGAACCCACCGAAGTGGCGCCTTTCTTCCTCCGCGTGCGGCTTGCCGACCGGCCTGGGGCGCTTGCCGCGCTTACCGAGGCATTGGCCCATGAAGGCGTCTCCGTGGACAAGCTGCTGCAGGACTCGGCCGACGAAACCGGGGCCGCCGCCGTCGCGATTGCCACCCATCGCTGCCCGCGTGCGAACATGCAGGCGGCGCTGGAACGATTGGAAAAAATTTCAGTGCCAGTTGACGCGCCCCGGCTTATCCGTATCGAAGCGGCAAGCTAATTGCTTCAGCAGCGGGGCTGAAAACTTTACAATTCCGCGTCCGGAGAGAAAAATAGATGAAAAACAACGTTCTGACGCCAAGCTTGGCCGATGCCATGGTACGCGTGACCGAGTCGGCCGCCATCGCTGCCGCCAAACTCGTCGGCCGCGGCGACGAAAAGAAGGCCGATGCGGCGGCGGTTGACGCCATGCGCACCGCTTTCAACCAGGTCGATTTCAAGGGTCGCGTCGTGATCGGCGAAGGCGAGCGAGACGAAGCCCCGATGCTGTATATCGGCGAGGAAGTCGGCACCGGCAAAGGCCCCGAGATCGATATCGCGCTGGACCCGCTTGAAGGCACCACGCTGACCGCCAAGGCCATGTCGAACGCGCTTGCCGTCCTCGCCATCTCGCCGAAGGGCGGCCTGCTCTACGCGCCGGACACGTACATGGACAAGATCGCCATCGGACCCGGTTATCCCGAAGGGATTGTCAGCCTCGAAGCGTCGCCTGCAGAGAACATTACAGCCCTGGCCAAGCATAAGGGCGTTTCGGTGTCCGACCTGACGGCCTGCGTGCTCGACCGCCCGCGCCATGAGGACATCATCGACAGCCTGCGGTCCTCCGGTGCCCGGGTGGCCCTGATCACCGATGGCGATGTTGCCGGCGTGATCGCGACGACCAACCCGCTGACAGGGATCGACCTCTATGTCGGCTCCGGCGGCGCTCCGGAAGGCGTGCTGGCAGCGGCGGCCCTCAAGTGCGTCGGCGGCCAGATGCTGGGCCGGCTTGTCTTCCGCAACGATGACGAGCGCAAGCGCGCGTCCCGCACCGGCATTACGGATTTCGGCAAGACCTATTCGCTGAACGAACTGGCCTCCGGCGAAACCGTGTTCTGTGCCACCGGCGTCACCTTTGGCAGCCTGCTTGACGGTGTGCAGACGCGTGACGGACGGGTCCACACGCACACGCTTGTGATGACCTCTGCCGATGGCGCGATCCGCTACATCCGCTCCAACCGGGTGGCATGAACGGGGCCAAAACCGGGACGGAGTGTGGTAGGCTAACGGGAATCAGTTTCCCCGGAATGTCATGACCGCCACCGCCAGACAGCACGACACGCGCCTGTTCCAGGTTGACCGGTCCGCATCAGGCCGGTTCTGGACGCTGGCGGACGCCGACGAGGCCATGGTCCGGCGCCTCGCGCCGCATGTCGGCGGGTCGGACCTGCTCGCC
>JBGSKI010000031.1:0-9385 GCA_041741315.1 Hyphomonas sp.
TTATCAGGCAGAAGTGGCTGGATAATCCGCCACTCCGCATCCGAAAGATCAAAACGGGCCATCGACAACCTCCTGTCAAAATGGAGATTGAATCACACTTCGGCCTCAACAGGAATCCTGTTTATGAGTACAGAATCTAGACCGCCTTGGCGTGGCGGGCGTCGGCCGGCTTGAAGCGTCCGTCGAAGCATTGCGCGACGGTGCGCAGCATCAGGCGGGCGCTGTCCGGCACGCTGATCACGTGGCCGTCGATGGAACAGAGACCGGCGGATTGCAGGAAGCGGGCGGTTTCGAGCGATTCCGAGAGGCTGCCCGGTTCGGCACCCATTTCGCGGCAGACCGCGTCGGTATCGACCCAGAGCTGGCACATCAGCTGTTCGATGGCGCGGGCGCGCAGGCGGTCGTCCTCGGTGAAGGTGATGCCGCGTTCGATTGGCAGGTGGCCTTGCTCGATCGCCGCGCGCCAGGCGGGCCTTGCCTTGAAATTCTGGACATAGCCCTGGCGGAAGCGCGAGATGGAGGTCGAACCGATGCCGATCAGCGTCTCGCATTCATCGTCCGTGTACCCCTGGAAATTCCGGCGCAGCGTGCCGTTGCGCGCGGCACGCGACAGGGAATCCCCTGCAGCGGCAAAATGGTCCAGCCCGATCGCGCGATAGCCAGCCGATGTCAGCGCTTCGGCGCCCGCCTCTGCCTGGTCGAACCGGTCTTCCATGCCGGGCAGGGCGGATTCGTCGATGGCCGCCTGGTGCTTGGCGAACCAGGGGACGTGGGCATAGCCGAACAGGGAAATTCGTGCGGCACCCATATCGGTCGCGAATTTCGCGGCTTCGACAACGTCCGCTACGGTCTGGTGCGGCAGGCCGTACATCAGGTCCATGTTGATGTCGTGGATCCCGGCGGCGCGGAGGCGTTCGATGCCCTCGACGAGCAGGCTGGCGGGCTGGATGCGGCCGACGGCTTCCTGCACTTTCGCGCTCAGCGTCTGCACACCGAAACTGACGCGGCTGACGCCTGCATCGGCCATCGCCGCGACGAATTCCGGAGTGAGGGTCCTTGGGTCGACCTCGACAGCGATCTCTGCGCCGGGGCGCATGACGAAGGCGGTCGAGGCGTGGTCGACCAGCGCCCGGAAATCATCCGCAGACAGCGCATTCGGCGAACCGCCGCCGAAGTGCAGGTGCGACGTGCCACCGTGCGGCCCGAGTGCCGCTGCCCAGAGGTCGATCTCCTGGTGCAGGGTCTCAAGATAGTTTGCGATGCGGTCATACCCGTTCGGGACACTGGTCGCGCAGCCGCAATAGAAGCAGAGCTTCTCGCAGAAGGGCACGTGGATGTAGACGGAAACCGGGTCATCCGGCGAGACGCTGCCGGCCCAGACGCGCGCTTCGGCGGCAGCGACACGCGGCGAGAAGTCCACCGCCGTCGGGTAGCTCGTGTAGCGCGGCACCGCGCGGGTGGCGAAGGTCGTCCAGGATTGTTTCATGTGCCGTACCTAGCAGCGCGGGTGCGGCAGGGCAGTAAGGGAAACCCCGTACAGTGCACGTCTCGACCGCACGGCCCGCCGGGCCTAGGCTGGCGCAATTGCGAAGGAGATCGCCATGAAGAAAGCCGTTACTGCACTCGCCATTCTCGGCCTGCTGGCTGCCCCGGCCATTGCCGGACCGGACGCCTTTGTTGCCGGAACCGTGGTGCCGTCATTCGGCAAGACCGCGCCGGTGCCGGGCGTGACCCTGCAGGCGGATGTGTCATTCAAGGTGGCGTTCGATGTGTCCGAAGCGGCGCCCGAGGGCGGCTTAAACAAGGGCCTCGAAAGCGCGGCCCGGTTCCTCAACATGCATGCGGCGGCTGGCGCTCCGCCTGAGAACCTGTCGGTGGTGATCGTCGTGCACGGCCCGGCGGCGATGGACGTGGTCTCGGAAGCCAGGCGCGGCAGTCCGAATCCGACAGCGGCGCTGGTGTCGGAACTGGCGGCGGCCGGCGTGTCGATCCAGCTCTGCGGACAGACGGCAGCCTATCGGGACATCAGCGCAGAAGACCTGCTGCCCGGCGTGACAATGGCGCTGTCGGCAATGACGGCGCATGCCCTCCTGCAGCAGGATGGATATACGCTTAATCCGTTCTGATTTGGGGATCAGGTGATCGCCTCGGCCGTCAGCCAGATGCCCTCGCGTTCGGCGGCGCGGCGTTCGACGAGGAGGCGGGCGACCTGGTGGTCATCCTCGAAGACATTGCCGGTCAGGCTGTCGAGCAGCGCCTTTGCAAGGTTGTCGAGATCCATCCAGGGCGGCTCGCCGGTATATTCCATCACGATGTGCACGGAATAGTCGCCATAGCCGGGGCGCAGGGGCGGGAAGTCCTTGCGGAAGAACTCTTTCAGCAGCGTCTTGTAGTATTTGGTCTGCGTGGTCAGGCCGGTGCAGCGCACTTCCAGCGCGCCATCGTCCGTGATGCGCGCCTGAACCTTGCCGGAGCGGACCCAGCCTTGCGCCCCGGTCTCGATCACCGGGTCACGGGGCCCGGCTCTGCCGCGGGCAGTTCCGGTGGAGCGTGGGCTGCGACCGTGTCGTCCAACTTGAAGGTCAAGCGGTTCAGGACCGCCAGCCTTGGCCCGTCACCCGGCGGCTCGAAGGTCCAGCGGCTGACGGCATAGGCGGCGACGCTCTCGAACAGGCGACTCGAGCAGACTGGCAGGATATTCGCAGTTGTACCGTCCGCGAGAACATCGAACACCATATCGCAATGCCCTTCGACTCCGTAGCTCAGGGCGCAATTCGGATAGTGCGGCCCGGTCCGGTTCAGGGCGGTCAGGAAGGCTATCGGCGCGTCATCCGGCTGGGCCGCCTTGCGCTCGGCAATCCGTGCCGAGATATCAGCCTGCACATAGCTCGGACCCGCCTCATAGGCCGTCTTGCAGAAGTTAGGCACAGAACCCTGGGCCAAATTATCCGGCCTGCCCGGTGGCGCCGACACAGCCGTGCAGGCCGCCAGGCCAAGCAGTGCGATCAGAAACAGCGGACGGGTCATCATATGCAGGTTCTTCAGCATGTATTCGCCCGCAAGCTAGCTCAATCCCCCCGCTTTTCCAGCCCTTCCGCCCATCCCTCACCGCAGGTCAGCCGGCCGAAACGGGCGCTCCCTGATACGGATTGCCGGAAACACGCCGTCGTGGCAGGAATCGCCTGCCCGACGCTGAGCATACCCGCCGGAAAGGAAATAAATCATATGAACTGCAAATTCTTGTTCGCGGCCAGCCTGCTGGCATTGGCGACGGCCTGCACACCCGAACCGGTTGAAGAACCGGCAGCCGTCGACGAGATTGCCACTGTACCGGCGGCGGAATCCTGTCCGGACGATGGCCCCCGATTTGCCGGAACCGGCCTTTGCGTGGGACGGTCGGTCAATTATCTCGATCAGGACGTCGATACCGTCTGGCAACCCCGGGAAGGTTGTTCGGAGACGATGAACGAGGCGATGATCGCTGATGGGGCCGACGCACTGCTTTACCGGGCGGCGGTGTGCGATGGCGTGACAACCCGGCTGGACGTCAGCGTCGGGGCGCATTCTGCGTCGGTCCTGTACGCCGACCCGGCCGCCGCAGGGGATGTGGTGGAGGGCCAGGAAGTCATCCGGCTGTTCATCGCCGACCCGGAAGACCCGCAAGCCGTGCTGCGCAACATCATGGAAGGCCTTCCGGAGGAAGAACGCGCAACTTGCGAGATACGGCCCGCCGGCATCGATGTGTGGCCGGCCGATGCGCTGGTCATCGCTCCGACAGCCGAAGCCCGTGCCGCGATGCCGTCGGACGAGCCGATTGCGGCCTGCGGCGAGTTCGGGATCGACGAGGATTCGACAACCTACTGGCGGATCAAGCAGGGCTATGCGTGGTTCTTCCAGTTGGGCCAGGACACGCCGGATTTCGACCCCGGCTCGATAACCATGATGCACAAGAGCGACGACGGCATCTGGTCGCAGGCCGAATAGGCGGCGCGACAGGGCTTTTGCGTTCCGCTTTTGCCGTAGCGGGAGCAGTTGATCCATGGCGTGCGAGGGGCTAGGCCCCTGCCAGCAGATCAAGGAGCCCGCGCCATGGCCAATACCCGCACCGAATCCGACACGATGGGACCCGTCGAAGTCTCCAACGACGTTTATTGGGGCGCACAGGCCGAACGCAGCCTCGGCAATTTCAAGATCGGCTGGGAGAAGCAGCCGGAGCCGATCGTCCGGGCGCTCGGCATTGTCAAGAAAGCCGCCGCGCAGGCCAACATGGACCTCGGCAAACTTGATCCGGCCCTTGGCAAGGTGATCGTGGACGTGGCGGAAGAAGTGATCGCGGGCAAGCTGAACGCCCATTTCCCGCTGGTCGTCTGGCAGACGGGCTCCGGCACCCAGTCCAACATGAACGCCAATGAAGTGATCTCGAACCGCGCGATCGAGATCATGGGCGGCGTGATGGGCTCGAAGAAGCCTGTCCACCCGAACGACCATGTGAACATGAGCCAGTCGTCGAACGACTGTTTCCCGACCGCGATGCATATCGCCGCTGCCGAGGAGACCGTGCACCGACTGATCCCGGCGCTGAAACACCTCCACGCGGCGCTGAAGCTCAAATCCACCAAGTGGAAGAAGATCATCAAGATCGGCCGCACGCATACACAGGACGCGACGCCGGTGACGCTGGGCCAGGAATTCTCCGGCTATGCCCAGCAGATCGCCAATGGCATCAAGCGGATCGAGATGACGCTGCCGATGCTGATGGAACTGGCGCAGGGCGGCACGGCCGTCGGCACGGGCCTCGCCTCGCCGGCCGGCTTTGCCGATCTCGTGGCACAGAAGATTGCGGGCATTACCGGGCTGAAATTCACCTCTGCCCCGAACAAGTTCGAAGCGCTGGCCGCGCACGATGCCCTCGTGATGACGCATGGCGCGATCACGACCGTGGCGATGAGCTGCTTCAAGATCGCCAATGACATCCGCTTCCTCGGTTCGGGTCCACGCTCCGGACTTGGCGAACTGGCGCTGCCTGAGAATGAGCCCGGATCGTCGATCATGCCCGGCAAGGTGAACCCCACTCAGTGCGAAGCGCTGACCCAGGTTTGCGCCCACATCCACGGGAACAACGCAGCCATTGGTTTTGCCGGCAGCCAAGGCCATTTCGAGCTCAACGTGTTCAACCCGATGATGGCGTACAATTTCCTGCAGTCCGTGCGCCTGCTGGCCGACGCCGCGATCAGCTTCACCGACAATTGCGTCACCGGCATCGAGCCGCGCCTCGACAATATCGAGAAGGGTCTCAAGAACTCGCTGATGCTGGTGACGCCGCTGAAGGAGAAGTTCGGCTATGACCGCGCGGCCAGGATCGCGAAGACAGCCCACAAGAATGGCACGACCCTTCGCGAAGAAGCCATCAAGGATGGCATCCCGGCCGAAGACTTCGACGCCATTGTGCGGCCGGAGAAGATGATCGGGCCGGATCCGGCCTGAACGGCATTTGCAATGTGCAAATTTCATGTGCATAATTTGCACATGAACCTGCTCACGTGGCGAAAAATGCATAATGTCACGCGCGCGCAATTGAGTGCGCGCACGGGAATATCCGTGTCGCAGCTTTCCAGAATCGAGCGCGGACTTTCGCGGCCGAGGCGGGACGCTGCCCAGAAAATCGCGCTTGCAACCGCTGGGGCGGTGGCAGTTGCAGAACCAGGACGGAGTTCTGAAGTTGGAGTTCAGGAAGATGCGCTCCAGTTCCGTTACGAAGCAGAGGGGCGACCTGCACATGACGTGCTGGCGGAAGCCAGGGCCTTGGGCCTAGATGCCGATGCAATTGCACGAATGGCCGTCGAAACGGCCGTGCGGCGTGCAAAGGCAAGCGCCTGGGTCGAGGAAAACCGCGCAGCCCTGGCGGCGCATGCGCGGGATGTCGAGGAACACGGGCTCTGGTCAGACGGCCTCCGGCTGTTCTGAAATGGAGCCCTATCCGGTTTTCAGCCTTAAAGACCGCGACGGGCTGTTTGTTGTGCTGCAATATCCGGGACTTGATGCGGCAGGCGCCGTGGTGGTCGCGCCGTTGGTGGCGTCAGACTCCCTTCCCGAAATTCCGGTCCTGACGCCGGTTGTGCATTTCGCAGGAAAGGAACTGCTACTTCTGACAAACCGGCTCGCCGCGGTAGACGTGCGGCACCTCGGCGGCAAGGCCGGTACTCTTGAAGACCAGGATTATGCAATCGCGCGTGCGCTGTCGCGGCTGTTCTTCGGGAACTGATCCAACACAACTTAACATCTGCATACTGCTAAATCTATCGACTCCAAGCACTACCTTGCAACTGAGCGCGAAAAGAGGACGCTGCATGCCTCCTGAAGATATCCGTCCCTTCCTCAAGGGGTTTCTCAGTCAGTGGGCGCGTTCGGATTTCAAACTGAGCGGGGCGGCGTTCACTTGTGCCGAGCAGTACATGATGTGGCGCAAGGCCTGCCTGTTCGGCGACGAACTGATCGCCGCCAAGATTCTGGCGGCGCGCGAGCCGCATGATCACAAGCGGCTGGGGCAGGCGGTGCGCAATTTCGACCAAGGCGTGTGGGACGCGCACAAGTTCGAGATTGTCCTGACCGGCAACCGGGCGAAGTTCGGACAGAACGCCGGACTCGGACGAAAACTGCTGGCGACAGGCGAGGCAATCCTTGTCGAGGCAAATCCGCGTGATTCGATCTGGGGTGCCGGTCTGGCGGAAGACGACCCCGACATCTTCGACCCAGAAAAATGGCGCGGCGAAAACCTTCTCGGCCACATCCTGATGCAAGTGCGGCAGGAATTGCGGGACGGAGCGGCCAGTCAGACGGCGACTTGAATCTGACCCCTCAACACTGAACGAAACGCACTTCGTTTTGTGTTTTCCGTGCCTCCAAAAACCTGAAAATTTTTTTGGGACGCTTGATTCCCGGAACCTGTAGCAATCGCGCCAGATAAATCGTACCGCATACGGAACAATTAATCTCTGTGTCCAAGAATTCATGAATTCCGGCTCATGAAAAACTTGAGAGGGCACAACCGCTCTGATATCCCGCTTGGTTTTTGCGAGGTACCAGAATGGTCAGGAAGAACGTTAATACACCGCATACGGATCAAGTTCCACCACCGCCGATGCCGCAGAAGAAGCCTGCCGCGAAGCGTCGCCGGAAGCCGCGTTCTGCTGCGCCTGCGGCAGCCAAGGGCGTCCGCACCGGCGCCGGCGATGCGCTGCTGATTGGCTACCGGAAGGACGAGGCAACGCCGCAGATCGGCTTCGGCCGGGGCGGCGCAATCCCGGCCCGTACGGGTGAGCCAGTCTGGCTGCGCGGGGAGGGGCATCTGATCACGATCGCCCCGACGGGTGCCGGCAAGGGGCGCGGAGCGCTGATCCCCAATCTGCTCACCTATGAAGGGCCCGCCATTGTGATCGATCCGAAAGGCGAAGCCTGCCGGATCACCGCGCGCCGGCGCCGTGAGATGGGCCAGGAGGTGCGCATCATCGATCCGTTCGGCATCGTCACCGACAAGACTGACAGCCTTAACCCGATGGATGCATTCGACATTCCGGGTGCCGACCCGTCGTCTCTGGCAATGGATATTGCCAAGCAGCTGTCCGGCGGCGGCGCGAGCCTGCAGGACCCGTTCTGGGATATCCGGGGGCACGATCTTGCCGCCGGCGTGATCTCGGCCGTCGCGTCGCTTCATACGGGCAGCGAACGGACGCTGCAGAAGGCCCGCAAGCACCTGAAGGGCGACGACACGACATACAATCTGGCTGTCCTTCTCGACACGGTTGGCGGCCAGTTGCATCGCTATGCCTATGAGGAAATCGCGAGCTTCCTGCAGACCGAAGACCGCTGCCGGTCGGGCATTCATGCCACCGCCTGCAGCTATTTCTCGGTCATCGCTTCGGATGCGGCCCTGAAGACGATCTCCGGATCGACCATCGACCTCCAGGCGGTCAAACGGGGCGACCCGATGACAATCTACCTCGTCGTGCCGCCCTCGAAACTTGCCGCCCACGCGGCCCTGTTCCGGTTGTGGACATCCTGCCTGCTGTGGGCGGTGCTGTCGCGGGAAGGCGAATTGCCCGAACACCGGACATTGTTCGCGATCGACGAATGCGCCCAGCTCGGCGATTTCGGCATGCTGCCGATGATCTACACGCTGGCGCGCTCGTACGGTGTCAGGGTCTGGACGTTTTTCCAGGACCTGGCGCAGATCAAGCGGATGATGCCGACCGAGTGGCAGACCGTGCTGACCAATGCGGCAGCGATGCAGGTGTTCGGCGTGCCGAACTATTTGATGGCGTCCGACATGGCGAAAGTCCTCGGGGATTTCTCGGAGGATGACCTGCGGCGGATGGATCGCGCGCACGTGGCCTTGCAGGTCGCCGGGGCGAAGGGCATCACGGCGCTTCGGCCTGATTACCTGCTCGATCCGGCCTATGCCGGGCATTTCGATGCGCACCCGATGCTGGGGCACCGCAAGGTAACGCAACCGGGCGCCGGCACGATCTTCGGATAGGGCCAACGGACCGGGAGGCGGAATGTGTTGCGGATCGAGCGTGTCAGCGGGACCCTGCCGGAAGGCCTGAACAGCCTTTTGCACGCGGCGGAGGCAGAAGCTGTTCGTAACATGCGCCTTCTCCGGGACGAATGGACGGCCGGCACCCAGCGCTTCGATGCGCCGGGTGCCGGCTTGTTCGCCGTCTTGGATGGGAGCCGGCTGGTCGGCGTCGGCGGGGTGACGCCCGAGACGCGGCTGACCGAGACGGCCATGCGGATGCGGCGGTTCTACGTGTTGCCAGAGGTGCGCCGGTTGGGGGCGGGGCGGCGGCTGGCGAACATGACAATGGGGCTTGGGTGGAGCCATGCGCGGCTGCTGACCTGCAATGCCGGGGCGAGCCCGTTGGCGGCGCCGTTCTGGGAAAGCATGGGATTCACACCGGTCGATTGGGACGGGGTGACTCATATCTGCCGGAAAAGCTGACGCGGCGCGATGAAGCGCCTATTCTGGCCGCGAAGAATCACTTCCCTCCAGAAAGGTGCCGTTCATGGCTAAAGCTCCCGTTGGTTCCAAGGACAATCCGTCCGAATTCGATGTGCTGGCCAAACTCGCCGCCGACGAACCCTACTTCGTCATCCGCGCGCACGATCCTCTGTCCTCCGCGCTGGTCGAATTGCACGCCTATATCGGTGCGGGCCAGTCGGGCGCCGCGCACAACCTGCTGGCCGTGATCATGGCGATGACCGCCGCGCGACCGCCGCGCCCGGCGTCCAGCCCGAAATACCGGGAAACCTTCGCCATTTCGCTGGCGATGGAACAATGGCGCGACAGCCACAAGGAGTAGCGCTTGGATCTCCGCGCTGCCGAACT
>JBGSKI010000032.1:0-42572 GCA_041741315.1 Hyphomonas sp.
GGCCTGCGGGACGGGCTCGCGCGGGAGGGGAAAGCGGCGCTGTGGGTGGACCTATTGCCGGACATGACGGAGGTGGAGGTGGCGCGCCGGCTCAGCGCAGTGAGTGGCAAGCAGAGCCAGTCCAACCGGTTGCGCAAGGGCGTGCGCCTGACGGGCGTGAAGGCGGCCCTGCTGCATGAACTGGCGGGACGAGGGGCGCTGGAGACGCCGGAGGCGACGGCGCGGGCGGTGAAGCATCTGGAACTGAAGGTGACAGGCACGGCGCCGCTGGACGAGGCGATCTCGACGGCAGGCGGGGTGGCCTGGGAGGCGCTGGACGAGGGCTTGATGCTGAAGGGCCTGCCGGGGTATTTCTGTGCCGGGGAGATGGGCGAATGGGACGCGCCGACGGGGGGGTACCTGATCACGGGGTGTCTGGCGACGGGCCGGGCGGCGGGCCTGGCGGCGGCGGAATGGGTGCGTCGCGCTGGGTGAGTTCCTGCCCGACTCCCTTGACGGAGGCGCAAATCATACAATTAGTACTATGAAACAGAGGCGTGCGGGCCCGGAGCAGGTCCGCGTTCGGGGGAGGCCGGAATGGGGCTGTCGACAATCGATTTCGTGGTGCTGGCCGTTTATGCGGCCGCGCTTGTGTCCATCGCCTGGTACGTCTCGCGCGAGAAGGCCGGGCACGAGAAGAACACCGAGGACTATTTCCTCGCGGGCAAGTCGCTACCCTGGTGGGCCATCGGCGCCTCGCTGATCGCAGCGAACATTTCGGCCGAGCAAGTGATCGGCATGTCCGGCTCCGGCTTTGCCATAGGCCTCGGCATTGCCTCGTATGAATGGATGGCGGCGATCACGCTGGTGATTGTGGCGAAGTTCTTCCTGCCGATCTTCCTCGAGAAGAAGATCTACACGATGCCGCAATTCCTGGAGCAGCGGTACGACGGGCGGGTGCGCACCGTGATGGCGGTGTTCTGGCTCGGCGTATTCACGCTGATCAATTTGACGTCGATCCTGTGGCTCGGGGCGCTGACCATCAATACGGTGACGGGCCTGAACCTCACCTATGGCCTGATTGCGCTGGCCGCCTTTGCGGCGGTGTATTCCCTGTACGGAGGGCTGAAGGCGGTGGCACTGACAGACATCATCCAGGTGGTGATGCTGGTGCTGGGCGGACTGCTGATCTGCTACATTTCCCTGGATGCCGTGAGCGGCGGCGCCGGGCCGCTTGCCGGATTGCAGAAGATGATGGACGCCGCCCCGCAGAAATTCGACATGATCATCGCGCAGGGCAACTATAACCATAATGCCTTGCCGGGCCTGTCTGTGCTGCTTGGCGGCATGTGGATCATGAACCTGTCCTATTGGGGCTTCAACCAGTACATCATCCAGCGGGCCCTTGGCGCGAAGAGCGTGCAGGAGGCGCAGAAGGGGCTCGTGTTCGCGGCCTTCCTGAAGCTGCTGGTGCCGGTGCTGGTTGTGTTCCCCGGCATTGCGGCCTTCCTCCTTTATCCGGACCTGCCCTGCGGCGACGGGCAGCAGCTGATCCAGCCGTCCATGGATGTGGCACCGATGTGCCAGCCGGGGGATATCCAGCCGAAATTCGACCGGACATACCCGACCCTGATGAGTCTGGCGCCGTCGGGTGTGCGCGGCATCATCTTTGCGGCGCTCGTGGCGGCGATCGTTTCGTCACTCGGGTCGATGATGAACTCGATCGCGACCATCTTCACGATGGACCTGTACAAGCCGGTCCGGCCGGCGACGTCGGAAAAGACATTGGTGATGATCGGGCGCAGCGCTGCCTTCATTGCCATGGTCGTGGCAGTGATTGCCGCGCGGCCCCTGTTGCAGGGCGCCGACCAGGCGTTCCAGTGGCTGCAGGAATTCACCGGCTTCTTCACGCCGGGCGTCGTGACGCTGTTCGTGCTGGGCATGTTCTGGAAACGGACGACGGCGCTTGGCGCCTTGCTCGCCGCGCTGGGGTCGGCGGTGTTCTCGATCCTGCTGAAGCAGTATGCGCCGGAAATCCCGTTCATGAACCGGGTCGGCTATGTCTTCCTGGCCTGTATCGCGGTCGCGGTGATCGTGTCCCTGCTGCAGGGCGGAAAGCGCCAGGCGAAAGCGGTCGATCACGAGGATATCAGTTTCACCACGACGGCGGGGTTCAATATCGGTGCGGGGATTATCGCCGTCATCCTGATCGCGCTATACTGGATGTGGTGGTAACCGGCGCGGGAGGCGCGGATGAGGTCAGGACCGGGAGTATTTGCAGCCCTCATGCTGCTGGCCGTCATCGCAGCCTGCGGCAAGGCGACGGCCCCCGAACCGGTTGCGCCGCCCGTTGCCGAAGCGGCGCAGTCCGTCCCGATGCCGGTTGCGGGGGATACCCGCAGCCAGCTTGTGACAGACTGGGATTTCTGGCGGGCCGATGCGGGGCAGAAGGCCGGCATCGCCGATGTCCCGCCGACCGGGTGGCAGCCTGTCACGCTGCCGCACACTGCGAATATCGAGCCGCGCATCGTCAACGACCAGTGGCAGGGCGATGCGTTCTACAGGCACGTCTTTAGGCCGGAGCCAGATTGGGCCGGCAAGTCCGTCTGGCTGCGCTTCGAAGGCGCGATGAATGTCGCCGAAGTGTTCGTGAATGGCGCGCGCGTTGAGCGCCATCTGGGCGGGTACCTTCCGTTCACGGTGGACCTGACGTCCGCCGCTTCCAGTGGCGAGCCGGTGGAAGTGATCGTGCACCTCGATAACCGGGACAATCCGGTGACCGGACCGAAGCCGCTCAAGATTCTCGATTTCAACATGTATGGCGGGCTGTATCGCGAGGTGACGTTGTCGGTGCGCGATACGCTGCACATCACCGACGAGACCGAAGCCGCGAAACCGGCGGAGGGAGGAATTTTCGTGACCTATCCGAGTGTCACGGAGCATGAGGCGACCATCGAAGTGCAAACGGAAGTGCGCAATGCTGGTGCCGAGCCGAGATTCTTCACGGTCCGGCAGAAGCTGTTGAGGGACGGGACGGTGGTCGATGTCGTCCAATCTATCGAGCAGCAATTTGCGCCCGGGAAGACGCAGTCCATCCCGGTGAAACTGACCGTGGACGCACCGGCCCTGTGGGCGCCGGATTCCCCGAACCTTTATACGCTGGTCAGTGAAATCGTCGATGGCGGCAGGGTGGCGGACTCTCGCGAGACGCGCATCGGCATCCGGGAAATCGACATTTCGCGCACAAGCTTTCGTATCAATGGCAGGAAAATGTACCTGCGCGGCGTCAACCGGCACCAGGAGTATCCCTATGTCGGTTATGCAATTCCTCCGAATGCGGACTACCGGGATGCCAAGCTGATCAAGGAAGCCGGGTTCGATTATGTGCGCCTGTCGCACTACCCGCCATCGCCGCATTTCATGGACGCAGCGGACGAACTGGGCCTGCTGTTGCTGGATGCCATTCCGGGCTGGCAGTATTCGAGCGATGATCCGGCCTTCGTGGCGCAGGTCGAGCGGACCTGCCGGGACATGATCCGCCGCGATCGCAACCATCCGAGCGTGCTGGCCTGGGAATGTTCGCTCAATGAAAGCGACATGTCGCCGGACCTGGTCAAGAGGCTCCACACGGCTGTGCATGAAGAATATCCGGGACCGCAGGCATGGTCGGCCGGGTGGGTT
Source organism: Hyphomonas sp. (assembly GCA_041741315.1). Classification (GTDB taxonomy): domain Bacteria; phylum Pseudomonadota; class Alphaproteobacteria; order Caulobacterales; family Hyphomonadaceae; genus Hyphomonas. The sequence continues at coordinate 3,661 of JBGSKI010000032.1, forward strand.
CCGGAGACGTATGACATCTATCTGCAGGCGCGCCAGCATCGTCTGCCGCACCCGGACCAGGTGTTGCCGAACAAGCCGTATATCGTATCGGAATACGGCGACTGGGAATATTATGCGCAGAATGCGGGCCTGGCACAGGACAGCTGGCAGAACCTGTCCGAAGCGGAGCGAACCAGCCGGCAATTGCTGTCGGATGGTGAGGCACGGCTGTTGCAACAGGCGCTGAACATTCAGGAGGCGGCGAACGACAACCGAACGACGCGGGCATTTGCCGACGGCTATTGGGCCATGTTCGACTATAACCGTGGCTATGCGGATGATCTGGAAGCATCCGGTGTTGCCAGTCTCGAGCGGGTGACCAAGCCATCCTACCAGTTCTTCCGCAGCCAGCGGGATGCGGGCGAGACCTCGCCCCACTGGAATGGCGGGCCGATGGTGTTCATCGCCAGCGACTGGGCGCCGGGCTCGTCGCTAGATGTACGCGTGTTTTCAAATGCGGAGGAAGTCACCCTGTCGCACGATGGGAAGGAGTTTGCGCGGCAGACGCCGGATGACGGGCCGTTCACGGAGCATCTGGCCCATCCGCCCTTCACCTTCCACTTGCCAAAATTCGAGCCCGGCGAGCTTGTTGCCTCAGCCTATATTGGCGGCCAGATCGTGGCGCGTCACAGCGTGCGGACGCCAGAGGCGCCTGCCAGCGTGGTGGCCGGACTGGCGCGCGAGGGTGATCCCGCCGTGGCGGGGGACCTGCTGTTCGTGCATGCGCGAGTGGTCGATGCGAACGGCACGACGGTGCCCGACAATGGAATTGAAGTGGACCTGTCGCTTGAGCCGGGCCTCGAGGCGGTCGGACCGGTTCGTGTGCCCACGGAGCATGGCATTGCCGCGACCCTGGTCCGGGTCGTGGACCCGGGTCAGGCGGGCGTGACGGGCCGGATTGTGCCTGAGGAGGAGTAAGCGATGCCCGCATGCGGGTGGTCTGCTGGCATGGCCCTGGCACTGTTGACGGCCTGCGCGACGAGCGACCCGCGCGCACCGGCCGGGCGGCATATCTGGCTGGGCAGTGACATGTCCTATGTCAACGAAATGCTGGATTGCGGGGCGGTCTACCGGGATTATGGTGTGGCGAAGGACCCGTACAGGTTGTTTGCGGACCGCGGCAACAATCTTGTCCGGCTGCGCCTGTGGAACGATCCGGACTGGACCAGTTACAGCACGCTTGAGGACGTGACGCGGGCGAGCCGCGCCGCGAAGGCGGCGGGCATGGATGTCCTGCTCGACTTTCATTATTCCGATACATGGGCCGATCCTGGAGACCAGGTCATTCCCAAGGCGTGGGAGGGGCTGGACGAGGGTGAGTTCGAACAGGCGGTGTATGATTATACCTACAGCACACTGATGACCCTGGCGGGTGATGGGCTGATGCCGGACATGGTGCAGGTCGGCAACGAGACGAATACCGAAGTGATGCTGCCCGGCAATGTACCGGAAGACCATAAGATCGACTGGGCGCGCAATGCCCGGCTGCTGGGCGCTGGGCTGCGGGCGGTGCGCGATGCCGGCCGGGCGACGGGCGATCCTCCTCTCCTGATGTTGCACATTGCCCAGCCGGAGAACGCGGAGCCCTGGTTCGACGATGCGGTTCGCAACGGACTGACCGATTTCGACGTGATCGGTTTGAGCTATTACCCGAAATGGTCGTCACGCGATATGGGTGGACTTTCTGAGACCATCCTCCGGATACGGCACAAATATGGCAAGCAGGTCATTATTGTCGAGACGTCCTATCCATTCACGCTCGAAGGGAAGGATGCGGCGGGTAATATTCTTGGCGAGGATTCGCTGATCGCGTCCTATCCCGCCACGATTGACGGCCAAAGGCGTTACATGATCGACCTGACCCAGGCCGTGCTGTCGGCTGACGGATCTGGCGTCGTGTATTGGGAACCTGCCTGGGTATCGACCGGGTGCTCGACCCGGTGGGGCCAGGGCTCCCACTGGGAAAACGCAACCTTCTTCGACTATCAATCGACGGACGCGACAGCCGGTTTCGACTACCTGACCCATTCCTACACATTACCTTCGGCTGCGACGGTTACGATCGGACAGTCGGGTGCGGCCGAGCCTGTCTGGCTGTGGGCAAGCTTTCTCGGCGGGCGGGATTTCGGTATCCGCCTCGAGCCGGAAGATGGGCAGTATACCTACAGTTTTTCCGTGGCGCCGGACACGGCAGTCTCGTTGCAGGTGTATGCGGACGCGGGACTTACCCATCCCCTGTTGCCGCAGGATGCCGTGATCCTGACCGGGGCGGGCGCCAGTTCGGTCAGGCTGACGGTACCGGCGAATTGAATGCCGGAGCCGGCTGGCCATAGGACAGGTCGTTCGCCTCGCCGAGCAGAACGCGTGTCTCGTTGATCAGGATCCGCATGGCGGTTTCCGCTTCGGCGGCGTCGCGTGCGAGAATGGCATCGAGGATGCGGCGGTGGTCGGCGAGGCTCGCACGCTCCACACCCTTGCGCTGGTTGGTGATGCGGATGGAGAATTGAAGCGCCACGCGGATCATGTGGCGCAGGCTCCAGAAAAAGCGATTGCCGCTCGCCTTCAGGATCGCGACATGGAAGCCGATGTCGGCGGCCAGCGGCTCATCCTCGCCGCGGCCGGCCGCTTCCATGCGGTCGAAAGCCTCGCGCATTTCGAGACGGGCGCTCTCGTTGGCCATCGTGGCAGCCATGGCGGCGGCGGCCGGCTCGAGCGCGAGGCGAATGTCGGCGAATTCCATCATCAGGGGCAGAACGTTCTTCCGCCCGAGCATCCAGTTGAGGATGTCCGGATCGGCGAGGTTCCATTCCGATTCCGGCTTGACCATCGTGCCCCGGCGCGGACGGGTATCGACGAGGCCCTTGGCGGCCAGCATCTTGACGGCCTCGCGCAGGACGGTGCGGCTGGCGTCGAATTCGGTGAGAAGCTCGGCTTCTGTCGGAAGGAACGAGCCCGGTGCCCGTTCGCCGGACGCAATCGACCGGCCGAGGGCATCGGCGACCTGGTCGCTCAGATTATTGCGTGCAAATTTTTGCATGAAGCCCTCAAATATTATTGTATGATGTGAAATCACATGATTGGGAAAAGTCAATCAGGGCAGGGACTTTGACGTGCCTGATGATTGGGGAATGCGCTGGAAAAAAAAGCGGTAAGTTTGAGCTAGTGCCGCCCTTCGATTGCAGGCCCTCTTGCCGGAATGGCGCAATCGCACTACTTGGTGAACACCGTTCACTTTTTGAACATCAGACATGATCGGCCCACATGGATACTGGCTTTCCTGCCGAACACAGCCCTGCCCAGCGGCGGCGCGAAAAGGTGCGGGATACGATCCTGGCAGCCGCCGAGCGCGTATTCGCGGCCGAAGGTGAGAGTGGCCTGTCGATCCGGCGCTTGGCGGAGGCGATCGATTACTCGCCGTCGGCGATCTACAAGTATTTCGGATCGAAAGAAGAATTGCTCGACGAGTTGAAGGAGTCGTTCTTCCAGCGGCTGCTGACGCGGGTCGACAATATCACCGGTACCAGCCGGCCGTTCGAAGAACGGGCCCGCGCCTGTGTTGTCACCTATGTCGAGACGGCTACCGAGCGACCGCACCACTATGCCGCCGCGTTTTCGAGCGTCGCCAATCCGGTGCAGGAGATCAGCGGCAAGGATGACGGAGCGGGCGAGGAATTCCTCAAGTCCAACAAGGGCCGGGCGTTTTCCCACCTGGTTGGCATGGTGCGCGAGGGGCAGAACCTCGGCGTGTTCGACCGGAGCCTTGACCCGCACGCGGCGGCGCTGTCGGTCTGGGCCTCGTCGCACGGCCTGGCGCAGCTGATGATCCACCTGCCGCATCTGCCACCGGGGCCGTGCGGCGCGATTCCGCCCGGCAGGTCCTTTACGGACATTCACGCCAGTCACATCCTGCGCGGTCTCCGCCCGGCGCAGCCATCGCAACAAGAAGACATCCAGAACGGACCTGACGCATGAGCGACCCCGGCCAGTATTTTGGCGATGAAAGCCGCGAAAAGCGCCCGACCGCCTGGAAGGGCGCACTGTTCCTTCTGGTGCTGGCGGCGGTGGTTGCCGGGTTGATCTATGCGTCGACGCTAATGCGCGGGGCGGAGGGGCCGAAGGTTGCCGTCGCCGAACCGTCGCCATTGACCGTCAGCGTCGTCGCGGCGACGCCGGCCGAAACCTTCGCGCTGCAGGAAAGCTATTCCGGGCTGGCCGAGGCCCGCCGGGTCAGCCAGCTCGGCTTCCAGTCTGGTGGCCGGATTGCTGCGATTTCCGCCGATGTCGGTGACCGGGTGAAAGAGGGCGACACGCTGGCCCGGCTCGATACCCGCGGACTGCAGGCGCAACTCGCTGCCGCCGAGGCCATCGTGGAAGAAGCACGCGCCGCATATGACCTGGCGCTGAGTACGGCCGGGCGGCAACGCACGCTGCAGGCGCAGGGTCATGTCGCGCAGCAACGGGTGGATGAGGCGGACGCGCAGGCCAATACGGCGCTCGCGCGGATCGATGCGGCGAAGGCGCAGGCGGATACGCTCCGTGTGCAGATCGACCTGTCCCGGATTGTTGCGCCATTCGCCGGTGTGGTGACGCAGCGGATGGCAGATGAAGGTGCCATTTCGGCGCCCGGCCAGCCGCTGCTCGAACTGGTCGAGTCCGGGCATCTGGAGGCCAGCATCGGTCTGCCCGCCGCGAGTGCCGCCTTGCTGGTGCCGGGCAATGCCTACGAACTCACCGCAGACACCGGCAAGGCCATGGCAAAGCTGCGCACCGTGACCGGCGTAATCAATGCCAGCCAACGCACCGTGACGGCCGTGTTCGACATCGACGATCCGATCGTTGTTCCCGCCGGCGCCGTGGTGCGCCTGTCACTGGAACGCGATATCGGGGAGTCCGGGTTCTGGGTGCCAATCAAGGCGCTGTCGGCGGGCGCGCGCGGCCTTTGGAATGTCTATGTCGCAACGCCGGATGGCGGTGGATGGCGTGCCGATCCCCGGCCCGTTGAAATGGTGCATGCCGAAGGAGATCGGGGCTTCGTGCGCGGACCGGTGCAGCCCGGCGAGAAGGTGATTGTCGATGGCTTGCAGCGCGTCACGCCGGGCATGCGGGTGACGCCGGTCGACATGGCCCGCGCCGATGCCGGACAGGGCGGCTGACGCCGTGGTCCGCCTGCTGAGCATTTTTTTCAAGTTGCCGCGACTGACGGTGCTGGCGATTCTCGTCATGCTATTCGGCGGGCTGGGCGCGATGTTCAGCCTCGGACGGCAGGAAGATCCGACGCTGGTCGAACGGTACGGTTCGGTGCTGACCTACCTGCCGGGAACCGATGCCGAGCGCATGGAAGCGCTGGTGACCGAGCCGCTCGAGGCGGCATTGATGGAATTGCCGGAACTCAAGGAAGTGTCTTCCTCCACGCGGGCTGGCGTCTCCCAGATCCGGATCGACGTGCGCGAAGACCTGAGCGAGAGCGAGGTCGACGATGCGTGGACACTGGTGCGTCAGAAGGCGGATCAGGCGCGCGCAGTCTTTCCCGCGGGCACGTCGGTGCCAAGTGTTACCCGACAGTATGTCGGGGCAGCCACGCTTGTCGTCGGGATCACCTGGGAGCAGGATGATGCGCCTCCGCTGGCCGTGATGCGCCGCCTTGCACTGGAATTGCAGGACAGGTTCGAACGCCAACCGGGAACCGAGTTGACCGAAACCTTTGGCATGCCCGACGAGGAAGTCCGTATCGTGATCGATCCGGATGCGCTGAACGCGGCCGGCCTGTCGTTCCGGCAGGCCGCCGGGATCATCGCCTCTTCAGACGCCAAGGCACCGGCCGGCCGCCTGCGCGGCGATGGCGGCACTGTCGGTATCGAGATCGGCGGCGAGTTCGACGGCATTTCCCGCATCCGCTCTGTGCCCCTGCTGCAGCGACCCGGTGGCTCCGCCATCCAGGTTGGCGATGTGGCCGATGTGCAGAAAGGGTTCACCGATCCGCCGGTTCGCATGGCCATTGCGAACGGCAAGCGGACGATCATGATCGCGACCTATATCTCGCCCGGCCAGCGGGTCGACAAATGGGCAAAGGTTGCCCACCAGACCGTGCTGGAGTTTGCAGCGGACACGCCGCCCGGCCTGCGGATCGAAACCGTCTTCGATCAGAGCAAGTACACCAACGGGCGGCTCAACGGCCTTGCCAAGAACCTATTATTCTCCGCCCTGATCGTGTTCGTGGTCCTGTTCTTCACCATGGGTTGGCGGTCGGCGCTGATCGTCGGGGCGGCACTGCCGCTGACCGTGGCGCTCGTCCTGATCCTGTTCAATATTTTCGGCCAGCCGCTGCACCAGATGTCGGTTACGGGCCTGGTGATCTCGCTGGGCCTGCTGATCGATAATGCCATTGTCGTCGTCGACGATTTCGACCAGTGGCGGGCCAGGGGCCTCCGCCGGTTCGAGGCCATCGAAAAGAGCCTCAGCCATCTTTTTGCGCCGCTGGCGGCCTCGACCCTGACCACTGCGCTTGCTTTTGCGCCGATAGCCATGCTGCCCGGCCCGTCGGGTGAGTTCATCGGCATGATTGGCCTGTCGGTCGTCTATTCCATCGTCGCGTCCTTCGCCATTTCGGTCACCATCATTCCCGCCATGGCCGGCTGGTTCGACAGGACGCGGGGATGGGAGAAGGGCGAGCGCAAACGCCCGCGCCGCTGGTGGCGGGATGGCGTGTCTGTCGATTTCCTGTCGGATGGCTACCGCGCGACAGTCGAGGCCGTGTTGCGCTTTCCACCCATCGGCATCGTGCTTGGCCTTGCCCCGCCGTTGGTCACCCTGTTCGTGCTCGTGCCGCAGATGCCGAGCCAGTTCTTTCCGCAGACGGAACGTGACCAGTTCCAGGTGACGTTGCAATTACCGCCGGAGGCAAACCTCTCGGACACGCAGGCGGTAACCGCGCGGGCGACGGAGATGATCCGGGGGGTGGCGGGTGTGACGTCTGTCACCTGGGTGCTCGGTGAGCCGGCGCCGCGGGTGTACTACAATGCCATCAACAATACGCGCGGGGTCGAAGGCCTTGCCTCGGGCTGGGTGCAACTCGACAGCAACAAGCGGACACATGAAGTGGTGGGCGAAGTGCAGCGCCTGGCACGGGAGGAATTCCCTTCGGCACGGTTCCTTGCCTTGCCGTTCGAGCAGGGGCCACCGGCGGATGCGCCGATCGAGTTCCGGATTCTTGGGCCGGACTTCGATGTGCTGAACCGGCTTGGCAATGAAGTGCGCACGGTGCTCGCATCGACCCCGGGCATCACCTACACGGTTGCCTCGCTCCAGCTCGGCGCGCCGACCATGCGGCTCGATGCCGACGAGACGGCGGTGGGGCTTGCAGGCGAACGGCTGACCGACCTCGCGGCCGACCTCAATGCCGAGCTTGAAGGTGTTCGGGCGGGCTCTGTTCTTGAAGGGACGGAAGAATTGCCCGTGCGCGTGATTGCGCCGCCGGATCGCCGCAGCGAGCTTGAAAGCCTCCGCTCGGCGACACTTGGCGGCCGGAACGGCCAGGCCGGCACGCCGCTGGCAGCGCTGGGGAACCTGACGCTCGGGCCGAAGACCGCCGTGATTTCGCGGCGGGAGGGCCAGCGGATGAACCAGATCCTTGGCTATCTTGATCCGTACACGATCGTTTCTCCGGTGTTCGAGGATTACGAGGACCGGCTGGCACTTACGGATTTCAAGCTGCCGGCGGGCTATTCGATCAGCATCGGCGGGGAGGCGGAGAATTCGGGAGAAGCGGTCGGTAACCTGGCCGGCGTCGGGATTCCGCTCGTTCTGGTGATGGCGGGGGCGATCATGCTGGTCTTCAACTCGTTCCGGATGATGCTGTTGATCCTGACGACGGGGTTTCTCTCGATCGGCCTCGCCTTTTTCGGGGTCTGGCTGTTCAACCTGCCGCTTGGATTCAACGCGATTGTCGGGGGGCTTGGTCTGCTCGGCATATCGATCAACTCGTCGATTGTGGTCTTGTCACTTCTGAAGGCGGACGAAGCGGCAATGAATGACGATGTCATCCGGCAGCGCGAGATCGTCGTCGATGCGACTCGGCACATCGTGGCGACGACGCTGACGACGATGGGTGGCTTTGTGCCGATCCTGTTGTCGGGGGATAATTTCTGGCTGCCGCTGGCGGCGGGTATCTCAGGCGGCGTTGCCGGATCGGCCCTTTTGGCGCTGTATTTCACGCCGGCGGTGTTCCGCTGGATGACCTATAAGCCGGTCCGCAGGTTTTTCGGTTTCGTGTTCGGATCGCGCCGGGCCGTGCCGGCAGAATGACAAATCGTGACCGGGCGGGCCCTTGATCCGTCCGCCCGGTTGCCCCATCTGAAGCCAAACTTGCCTGCATCGAGGAAGCTCTCATGGTCGACAATCCGGATATCGGTGCCCCGCCGCCCGTGTGGAAGCGCCTGCGGTTCGAGGCGGCGTCCGCCGCATCCGACGAGCCGTCGCTGGCGAGTTATATCAATGCGGCGATCCTGTCGCATGGGTCACTGTGCCAGGCGCTGTCCTATCACCTCGCGGAGAAGCTGGGAGGGCCGGTGGTGGCGACCCAGCAGGTGCGCCATATCCTGACCGAGGCCTATGAGGCCGATCATTCCATTGTCGATGCGGCCGAGGCCGACATGCAGGCCGTCCTGGAACGTGACCCGGCCTGCCGCGGCGTGTTGCAGCCGTTCCTGCACTTCAAGGGCTTCCTCGCCCTGCAGACACATCGGATTGCGCATGTTCTGTGGCGTCAGGGCCGGGAATCGCTGGCCTTCCATTTCCAGAGCCGTTCCTCGGAACTGTTCGGCGTCGACATTCACCCGGCGGCGCGCATCGGGCGAGGCGTTATGCTCGACCATGCGACCGCCATCACGATCGGCGAGACGGCAATTGTCGGCGATGGCTGTTCGCTGCTGCACGGCGTCACGCTGGGCGGAACGGGCAAGGAAGTCGGCGACCGGCACCCGAAGATCGGGCGCGGCGTTCTGCTGTCGGTCGGTGCCAAGGTGCTTGGCAATATTTCAATTGGCGACGAAGCCAAGGTTGCGGCCGGCAGCGTCGTCCTGAAGGACGTCCCGGCGCAATGCACCGTGGCGGGCGTGCCAGCGAAGATCGTCTCCGGCCCCACCTGTTGCCAACCGGCTCGGACCATGGACCAGAGCCTGCCGGACGCGCTGGAGTCCTGAGCGAAGGATCATCCGGTTGCGGATGAGGCCTGCGCATAAGGGTGTTTGAAGGCAACAAGATGTGCGCTTGCGCGTTTGTCTGAGTTCTGGCCGACTGCGACTGCAATTCTCCTCTTGGGAGAGTGCCGCGCGGGCAAATCGTGCGGCAGCGGAATTCCCGGAGTGATGTGCTGACAATATTCCCCTTTTGATGGTTCGCCATGGACTTGGCAATGTTGTTGGGGTCTCTCGTTTCAAGCTATAGTCGGGGGCTGCTTCACCATGCGGGGCGAAGCGTTCCGCGTCAGAAGGGGGCGGCCGGTGAATTACGAGACCAGTCCCGAGCCCATGACGGTTCGCACCGTCAAGCGCCTGTACCGTCAAACTGACGGGCGCTGGCCTTTCGTGCCCTACGGTCTGGTTCCGGTGATCGGGCTCGCGGTGCTTTTGATCTACGGCCTGACCCTGTTTGCGTTCGGTTCGGTGCAGGCGGAAACAGCGCGGACGGCGCGGCTGGCCCTCAGCGATGCGGGTATTGACTGGGCCCGGATCAGGGTATCCGGGCAGCAGGTGTTTCTCGAAGGCGAGGCGCCGAGCGCCGCCGAGGCAGAGCGGGCCATCGTGATCGTGCGGAAGGCCAACGCACCAACGCCGCTAGGACCGGCGCCGCCAGCAACTCGCGTGACCGGACGTCTGAATGGCGTCGCGGATGCAAAACCTCTGTCTGCAACCCCGCCTGTGACCGACGCGCGCAAGCCGGGCCGGAGTGCGCCGGGCGACTGGTCCTTCCAACTCGGCAATGGCGCGCTAACGTTGTCGGGAGAGGTACCGGATGAGGCGACGCATGCCGCCATTCTGCAGGATGCCCGGAGCCGGTTGGACCCGCCCCGGCTGGCCTCAATCGACGACCAGCTGGTGGTTTCAGGGGGCGCGGCGCCCAGCGGCTATCTTGCCGTTGCAACACGCGCGCTGGACACGGTGTCGGCCTGCGATACCGGGACGGCGGCCTTGCGCGCGGAAGTCTTCACGTTGAAGTGCGAATTGCCCGCCAGCGCCGCCGCCGATGTTCGGGCAAAGGCCTATGCCGACCTTCCCTGGGGCAAGCTGGGCGACGTCACCATCACCACGCGTGAAGAGATCAACACCTGCGAGACGTCACTTGCCACGCTTCTCGGCGACGCACGGATCGAATTCGCCTCCGGCAGCGCTGTGATCGAACCGTCGAGCAATGCGCTGATCGACAGCATTGCGGCTGCCGTCAAATCCTGTCCGGGAACCCTGCGCATTGAGGGGTATACGGACGTGACCGGCGAACCGGCGCTGAACATGGCGCTCAGCCGCAACCGCGCCTTCGCCGTGCGAAATGCCCTGATCGCGAGAAGCGTCAGCCAGCAGCGTCTCATCGCCGAAGGCTACGGCGAATCCCGTCCGCTTGCCGACAATACGACGCCTGACGGGCGCGCCCGAAACCGCCGCATCGAGATACGGGTCGTCCGTGCCTCGGAATGAACTGAACCTTGCCCCCGGGCGAATGCCCAGACGAAAGTGACTGCCATGGCCTATCTGCTGTTCAAGATCTTCATCCTGATGCTGCTGGCGGCCGCATTCGGTGCATGGCTTGCCTGGTGGTGGCTGCGCCGGAACTTTGAAGATGTCACCGAGACGCATGAGGACATGCTGGCCCGCTCGGCGCTGCTCAAGGACGCGCCGCCGGTGCTGACGCGCGACGAGTTCGATGCTGGCGTCACGAACCTGACTGGCTCGATTTCCGGCATCCGGATGCCTGACCTGTCGGCGGTGCACGAGCGTTTGATCCGGATCGAGAATGCGCTGGTCCATACGAGCACGGTCGCGCCGGGCCTCACCAGTCTGGGCGAGCGTCTCGGCAAGCTCGAAACACATATGAGCGCGCCGCAGAATTCCCTGGAACCGGTGAATGGGGCGCTTGGCCAGCTGACCGGACGTCTGGCGGATCTGGAAACCGCGGTCCTTTCCATGTCAACGGATGTGTCACGCCTTGAGAACGCCGATCTGGGGACAGTCGAATCCCGGCTGGCACGGATTGAGGATATGGTACGGACACAGACGTTCCCGGAAACGGATCTGGCTCCCTTGCATGCCGACCTTGCCCGTATCGAGATGGCCATCGAAGGCCAGGAATTTCCGATCACGGATATCCAGCCGCTGCGCACGCATCTCAATGCGATGGAAACCCGCCTGGCGGAATTCGCCGAACGCCTCGACGGCGCACGGAAGACCGATATCGAGAACATGACCATTCGCATGTCGACGCTGTCCTCGTCGCTGGCCGGCCTGCGCATGCCGGACCTCGATCCTATCCGCGAGCGCCTGGCGCGGATTGAAGCCGGCCTCGGAAATATCGCGGCACCCGAGCAGGACCTGTCTCCACTCATCGAACGGTTGCGCCAGATCGAGATGCTGGTCCGCGCACCTGGCGAGGAGTTCCGGTCGGTGCATACCAAGCTGGCTGACCTTGAAGGCGGAACCGCATCGCTCCATTCCAAGCTGGTCGGCGTCGAAAACAATGTGAACCTGCTGAGCCGGTCGACGGTCGATCTCGGGCCATTGCAGAGCCGGCTTGCGGCGCTGGAGACAGCGATAGCTGCTGTCCGTGTGGACGTTCAGTCGCTGCCCGATCCGTCGCCGATGGAGCGGCGGCTGGCGGCCCTGCAGGAGTCGATCCTGACCATTCGCGAGCCGGACCTGTCGCCGGTCCTGGCGTCGGTCCGCAAGATCGACAACCGCCTCGACCTGGGCGCGGTGGAGAACCGGCTCACCTCGATCGAATACGGCCTTGCCGCGATGCATCACATGCTGCGGTCGCGTGCTGAATCCGCCTATGGGCGTGCCGAAGCGCCGGAGGCAACCTACCGGCCGCCCGCGTATTCGGCGCCAGCCTATGCGCCTCCGGTGTACACCGCGCCGCCTTCCCCACCCTATACACCGCCTGCTGAGCCGGCGCCTGAGGAACCCGTTCCGGCCCCGCTGCCGCGTCCGCAACCCGCCCGGACCGCAGCGCCCGTGCGCCGAACGGCAAAGGCGGATCCGCTGGAGTCCGCGCGGCGCCCGGGCGACAAGGCCAACCTGCTGACCGAGCCGGCATTCGGGCTGGCCGATGACCTTGAGATCATTGTCGGAATCGGTCCGATGCTGGGCGAACTCCTGCACGATGTCGGGGTCTATTATTTCTGGCAAATTGCCGAGTGGGAGCAGAAAGACGTCGAATGGGTCGACGAGAAGCTGGAGCATTTCAAGGGCCGGATCGAGCGGGACAATTGGGTCGGTCAGGCGCGCGAACTGGCCGGCTTGCCGTCATCGGCGCGCCGTCCCACGGCGGCTTGACCGGGCCGACTTTAGACCAGCTTGCCCCCTTTCCCGCCGCGCCAAACTGAGGTTAACTGGGTCTGGCGCTGGGGTGAAAAGTCTCAATCTGCGGGAGGGGACGCTCGCCATGCTACGACTTGTCTTCATTGCACTTTTTAGTGCGTTCTGTGCGCTTGCCGCACACGCCGATTCCGGCGGCGAGCCGCGCTATGCGCTGGTCATCGGCAATTCTGCCTACAAGCAGCCTGGCTGGGCGCTGGAAAATCCGGCGCGCGATGCGAAACTGGTGGCGCAATCGCTGTCGAAAGTCGGCTTCAAGGTCGACATGCTGCTGAACGGCACTGAAGCGGAAATGGAAGAGGCGTTTGCCGCCCACGGCGCGCGTCTGAAGGCGGCCGGGCCGAACGCCGTCGGCCTGATCTATTATGCCGGGCATGGCGTGCAGTCGCAGGGGCTGAACTATCTTGTGCCCGTCGATGCGAACGCGAAGTCCGAGCAGGACGTCTGGCGGCAGGCACCGCGCCTTGGGGATGCGCTGAGATATGTCGAAGACGCAGGAAATTCGGTGAATTTCGTCATTCTCGACGCCTGCCGGAACAATCCCTTGCCGAGCACGACGCGCAGTGCCGGTGGCGGCGGTCTCGCCGAGGTGAAGCCTGCCAAGGGTCTCCTGATCTCGTATTCCACAGCGCCCGGCTATGTCGCTTACGATGGTGACGGGGAGAACTCCGCCTTCGCGACGGCTCTCGCAGAGACCCTGCGCCAGAAGAACCTGATCGCGGAACAGGTGTTCAAGCGCGTGGCCGACCAGGTCAATGGTGCGACGTCAGGACTGCAAACACCGTTCTACAATTCCGGCCTGACCGGGGCCGATTTCTGCTTTGCAGGTTGCAATGGCGGGCCCGCGCCTGCGCCGGTGGCAATTTCGGCATCCGGGCGAATCTCGGCCGGAAGCCGGTCGGTTGGGGACGGGGGCGAAGCATCGGAAATCTCAGCCGACACTGGGCTGATGCCGCAATTCACTGAGGTCTCGACCTTGATGCGGACCGCCGCCTTTGCGGCCGCGTCGGTCGGGAGCGATGTCAGCCTGCGGACGTTCAAGGATTGCGCGTCTTGTCCTGACATGGTGGCCATTCCGGCAGGAACATTCCTGATGGGGTCGCCCGCTGGTGAGGCCGAGCGGAAGTCGGGCGAAGGGCCACAATGGCAGGCGAGCGTCGGCTTGTTTGCCGCATCCGCGAAAGAGGTCACATGGGCTGAATTGGACGCGTGCATTGCTGCGGGCGGCTGCAGCGGGAATGGTGCGCACGCCGGAACCCGCAGCGACCAATGGCAGCAAGGGGCGTTGCCGGTGATCAACATCACCTGGCCGGAAGCGATGAACTATGTCCGCTGGCTGAACACACAGGTCGATGGCGAGCCCTACCGGCTCCTGTCGGAGGCCGAGTGGGAATATGCCGCGCGCGCCGGAACCACAACGCCCTTCAACACCGGTGAAGCACTGAGCGACACGCAGGCGAATTTCAACGCGTCGCGGTCTTATGGCGGCAGCGCAAAAGGCGGCTGGCCGCGGCGGCCGATGCCGGCAGGCTATTATCCGCCGAACGCGTTCGGCCTTTACGAGATGCATGGCAATGTCAGCGAGTGGACGGCCGATTGCTGGTTTTCGGACTATACGGGCCGTATGGGGCAGGCGACAGTCCAGGACAAGACCGGTTGCCGCTCGCGAGTCGTTCGCGGTGGGACGTGGGAAAAGGTCCCGTCCTACGTGCGATCTGCCTTCCGGGATTCCTATCCGGATACCGGCCGGAGCGACGGCATCGGCTTCCGGGTGGCGAGGAACCCCGATCCGTCATGATGGAATCGATCAGCCCCCTGATCAGCCGGCATCGCGACTCGCTGAAGGCAGAGTCTCGGTTCAACCGCTATGTGCTGCTCGGCGCGATGCTGGCGGCGATCCTGGCGTTCAGCACGTTCCTGTTGACCCTGATCGGGCAGTATCCATTGCCGTTCGGCGCGCCACTGCTATCGAACAATCCCGAACGCATTCTGGGCGCGTCGAATTTCTTCGTTGCCACGGCGATCGGTACGGCGCTGAAAATGTGGCGGACGCGGCAATTGCGGATCAAACTGCTGATCGCGGAAGCGTTCATGCGCGAGAACGACGAGGAGACAGGCTTGCGCCTGCTGCTCGAGCCGGTCTTCGGCAAGAATGTGTGGCAGGGTGCCCGGCTTGGGGCGAAGGGATAGGCGATGAGCGACGAAGCCAAACCGGGCCCGGTAAGCTCGCTGGACCTGTTGATGGAGTTGCAGGGGGAGCAGCACGCTTTCCGGTTCCTGATCCGTGCATTGGCAGCACTGCTGGTGACAGCGGCCGTGATCGCGGTCGGCAGCGTTCTGTATTTCTATTTCGAGCTTCAGGGCCTCCGGTCGGAATATTCGCGGCAGGCACTGCTCAACGAAGTGAACCTTCGCATCGTTGCCGGAGAGGCGAGCCGTCAGCGGGAATCCACACAGTCGCAGCTGGTCGCAATCCGCGAAGAGAACGAAGCGGCGCGCCGGCAGGCCGAATTGTCGCGGGAATTGCAGCGGGCGGGTTCGGCGAGCCAGATTGCTTCGTACAAGGATCGTGCGGTGACGATTGCGCGCGGGCACGTGCTCGGCAAGACTATGAACGAGGTGACGTCGCAAGTGGTGGCGATGGTGTTGCGGGCTGACGAGTCCGGCGATGTGCGCCTGCTGACCGAAGGCGAGCGCACGCTGCTGACAGCCGTTTTGGACGATTGGGGCGGCCAGGTCGAGTCGTCTAGCGTTCGGCAGGAATTCCAGTCCCTGTTGGACGAGAGCGGCGAGTTGCCGGATCAGGCCATTGGCGCGGCGGGCCTCGCCATGCTTGAATATCGCAAGGCCAACGGCAATTCGCTGGCCTGGAACAAGGGATGCTCGACAGTTGTCGATTATGCGAACCAGGCAGCGGCACGCGACCTCGCCGCGCCAATGCTGCTGCTCTGGAAAGGTCAGTGCCTGCGCAAGCGGGGCGACGCGCTGCTCGCCTACAGGGCGTTCAGCGAAGCCGCAAAGCAGATGGAGTCCGACCCGGAAGACATCACGCTGGAACAATCGCAGATGGCGCACCATGGTGTCGGCACCACGCTCGTCGCCCTGTCGGCGCAGGGAGAATTGCCGGAAGGACAGGTGCCCGGTGAAGCGCTGAACGAAGCCCTGAGCGAATTGCGCCTGGCCGCCAAGATACGGGCAGACCGGGGCTCCACCCGGGTCGGGGTTGCCTATACCGAAGAGAATATGGGCTTTATCTACCTGCTCGAGGAAGACTGGCCGACAGCGCTGTCACACACCGAGCGCATCGACCAGATCCTGCCACTCGCCTGGAACCTGACCGTGCGGAACATCGCCGCGCGGGAAAACGAGGCCGTTCTCAAGCGCAACGGCGCAAGCCGCGAAGCGGTGCAGGAAATGCAGCGGATCGAAGCCGACACCGCCATGGTGCTGTCGCTGATGGATTGCAATCAGATCGACAAGGCAGAACTGCTGCGCCTTTTGCCGCGCAAATATGCGCCGATTCTGGATGAACTGGCTGCGCATTGCACGCTGGATTCTGGCGGCATTTGATTGCAGGCGATGGAGTTGCGCCCGTGCCGAAACTGGCTAGGGTGCGCGCCGTCTGATCTAAAAGGGAATACGAGTGATGGAACGCGAAGAAACGCTGCGCCTTGAGGCCTACCTGAAGCAGAAGCTTCACCCGGGCCTGCGCCTGCTGGCGCGCGACAAGACCGACGATTCGGTCGAGGTTTACCTCGGTGCGGAGTTCATCGCCGTTGTCTACAAGGACGTCGATGAGGGCGAAACCTCCTACCAGTTCCAGATGACGGTCCTGCAGGAAGACCTGCAGGGCTAGCCCGCCCCTTACGGAGACGGGCCCCTGATTAGCGAGACAACAGGCCGCGCACGGCGATCGCGCATCAGTAAATCCACTTGATGTCAGCGCCCCAGATGCGGGGCTCTGTGAGGATGGTGAACGGCGTGCCGAGCGTCGCCGACGTCAGATTGTTGATGCCGTCAACGTACTGATTGTCGAACAGGTTGTTGACGAAGGCACCGACCTGGTAGTGCTCGTTCTCGCTCCGCCAGAAGGCACGGATGTCGGTCCGCTCCTGCGGGCCGCCGACCTTGAAGCTGTAAAGGCCAGAACACCCACCCTGAGCGAGCGATTCCGAATTGGTCCGGCATTCTCCCCGGTACGCATGGGCGATCGAAAATTCGACATCGCCCTGATCAGCAAGATCGACCACATAGTTCGCGCCGAGTGCGAAGGACCATTCCGGTTCGCCGGTCGGCTCTCCTGACAGGTCATCGCCGCTGCGGGTCACGCGGCGCTTGTAGGTCGAGTCGATGTACTGCGCGTTGCCGAAGAAGGAGAGCGCATCGGTCGCCGACCAGCGGGCTTCGAAGTCAAGTCCCTTGGCTCCCTCGTCACTGGTTTCAACGACGTATTGAGGCACGTTGGAACCTGGAAGCTGGACCAGGCTGATCGCCTGCTTGTCATTGTAGGTGTACTGAAAATACGATGCGTTCAGAAGAAGACCGAGCGACGGGAAGGTCGATTTCACGCCGAACTCGTAGTTCGTGACGTCTTCATTGTCGAAGCGGGAGGCCACTTCGACGCTGTTGAATCCGCCGGCCTTGTAGCCTTTGGCGTATGAGCCGAAGAGCAGGACGTCGTCGGTCAGCTTGTAGTCGGCCACAAAGCGCGGGCTGACGTTGGACCAGCTGTCATCCAGTTCACAGGTGACGCCCTCAGCGACGGTGACACCATTGTCGCAAGGAACACCGGCCAGGGAATTTATATCGAAGACAAGGTCGAAGGCGAAATCGTCCGGCGAGGATCCGATCAGGCCGAGAATTCCCATCTCGTCGAGTGCCTGCAGCGCGGCATCGAGTTCCGGCGCCACGCGCGGTCCATTGAGCCAGGTAAAGGACTTCTCGTCATGCGTGTAGCGTACACCGGCTGTGAGGTTCAAGCGGTCCGTCGCCGCCCAGATGACGTCGCTGAACACGGCGAAGGCATTGAAGTCGCCGCTATTGATCATGTCTTCCGACCAGCCGAGGCCAAGAAGGGAAACGGGAATTCCGTTCGGGATAAGGACAAAGTTCTCGATATCGCTGAACGGCGTTCCGAAGCCGATATTTCCGAGCGTTGTGTTCACGGTGTCGGTGTAGGTGAAGGAATCGCTGCGCTGATTGGCCTGTTCGCTAAAGTAGCTGGTGCCGACGATCCAGTTGAGCGGGCCGGTCTCTCCGGAAAGCCGGAATTCCTGATAGTAGCTCTCGTTCTCTTCGCGGTTATTGGTGTCGAAATAGGTTTCGATTCTGTTGGTGCCGTCTTCGTCTTCCCGGTTGTTCGTGCTGAAGGTCCGGTAAGATGAGAGCGACGTCAGCGTCATCGGGCCGAGATCGTAAGTGACGTCCAGAACGGCCTCATCTAGGTTGCGCCGCTCGGAATTGTTGACAACATCATTGTTGATAGCCGCCGTGAACGGGTTGATGTAGGTCGACGGATCCGCTGGAATCGGCGGCGTTCCCGGAGCCGGTGGCAAAGCGACAAGGCCTATTGCCGGGCGGGCATCCTGGTCCAGTTCGTCATGCGTGTAGGTCAGGATGGCGCGCAGTTTCGACGTCAGGTCCCAACGGAGCGCGCCGCGCACAGCCCAGTTGTCCTCGGTCTTGTAGTCCTGGCCCGTGACGGCATCCTTGAAAATACCGTCGCGCTGGTTGATGACGCCATTGAGGCGCACGGCAAACGTGTCGCTGATCGGAACGTTCAGGAGGCCTTCGACGCGGCGCTTGCTGTATTCGCCGACGCGCACGCCGACCTCGGCCTCAAACTCGTCACTCGGCTTCTTTGTGGTGATCGATACGGCGCCAGCCGCGCTGTTCCGGCCGAAGAGCGTGCCTTGCGGGCCCTTGATGATTTCGATCCGCTCGACATCGTTGAACGCGAGCAGAGAAGCACCGGAGCGGGCAGAATAAATTCCGTCCACATAGACGCCGACGGCCGGGTCCGTGCCGACGCCGAAGTCTGATGTCGAGACGCCGCGGATGCTGTAACGCGGCTGGGTTGGGCTGCCATTGCTGACTTCGAGTCCGGGAACGAAGGCGTCGAGGTCGCCTATATCGTCTGCAGCCAGAATGTCGATATTGTCGGCGGTGACGACTTGCAGCGTGATCGGAACGTCCTGTGCGTCCTGGTCGCGCTGCTGGGCGCTGACCGTCACCTTCTCCAGAACCCTCGTGGACGTCTCGGCGGATTCCTCCTGAGCGCTGGCGAGTTGAGCTGCGAATGCAATCGTCGCAATGCCGCAGGTAAGCAAAAGTCTATTGTTCATGCGATTCTCCAGTTCAGGTTGACACGTCGGTTCGGGTTATTGAGAGATGCTTTGCAGGGGTGGTTCAAGCAGCGAATTCGGGTGATTGCGGGAGTGGGATTTTTCGGCGACGGCTTGTGCCGAGATACCGGCGACAGCGTGTGGAGATGCGGAACATGGACGTCATGAACAAGCTGCAATTCCTTCCGCTGCAAACACGGGAAACGCCGAAGCAGGAGCGCGCCCGCATTCGCGTCAACACGATACTCGACGCGGCAGCAGCGCTGCTCGCGTCGAACCCGCCGCATGCGGTGTCTGCGCTGCAGATCGCCGAGACGGCGGGGGTGCCGGTCAGTTCGGTGTATCGCTACTTTCCCGGTGTCGAAGACCTGTTTGAGGAGCTTCTGGCCCAGACGGCGACCGAACTCGATCTGAAGATCTTCCGGATTTTCGGGGATGCCAGCACTTATCCGAGCTGGCGGTCCAGGCTGGCCGGGACTTTGGCGTGCCTGCGGAACCACTTTGCCGAGCACCCCTACTATGGTGCGTTGATGGCGCTGGATGGGCCGCAGACACTGAAACGGGAAAAGACGAACAGCATCACCGGATACTTGTCGACCTATTGGGCCGGCGGCGGTGACGGATTTTCCGGAGGCGATCCCGCGATCGTTGCGCAGATCACCATGCAGGTTATCATCACGGTGGAGAATATGCTGGTCAGCCACGATGCCACGAGACGCTCGGATAAATACTTCGAGGCGCTCTCGATCAATCTCGAGAGCTTTCTGGCCAATTATCTGAGCGACTAGTGGGATGTGATACATTCTCCCTCCATTTGCCCGATCCAGTCCCGGATGAGCGCGACAGCCTCCTTGTGGGGCAAAGACCGGCCGAGTTCGGGCATCATTGAGCCTGGGGCCGTGGTTTCCATCCGGTAGGGAAGAACGGAGTGATCCGGATCGCCAGGGACGATATCGTAGCGCCGCCCGCCCGTTCCCGCCCCGGCCGCGATCGGTAGCTTGCACAGGCCGCTCGACGCGCCGGGTGGGGTATCCAGCGTCAGGAACAGGCCCGACGTGTCCGCCGGCCCAACCGGGTTATGGCAATGCGAGCAGTTGATATCGAGATATGCGCCGGCGCGGACATCCAATGGTAGGGACGTGTCGGTCCAGTCGGCGCTGCGCGGCGCGGAGGCGGACGGCACGGCGTCCTTCAGGTACCCGATCATGGCGAGGTAATCGATCTGGTTCATCGATCCCTGATCGTAGGCAAACTCCTTGTTCAGGTGGCGTGGGCGGACGCCGAGGGGGGATATCTCTCGGGTCGTGTTATTGGTGGCGTGGCACCCCTCACATTGGTTCGTATTCGGAACAACGTAGGCGAAGTTGATTTCCGACCCGTCGCTGTCGACCAGCGTGAGACTTTGCACGTCGCCGATTTTTTTCAGGGTCGCGTCAGACTGATCGTCTTTCCAGACATAGGTGAGAGCGGACCAGCCGGCTGTCCGCCGTACGAGCAGGCGGGTCTCGATCAGGCGAACCGACGAGAGGTCGCCGAGCGCCGGATCGATTTCGCCGGACGGCTGGACCGACTTTTCGACCCGTCCGTCGAAGGCTGCATCTGACGATGCAGGGCGCGGGTAATAGAACGTCTTGCTGATGACCGTGCCGACCGGAAAATCCGGATCATCCGCGGCGCGATACTTGCCGCTTTCGCCGTCCGGAAGCCAGATCGTTCTCAGCTTGTGGGCATAGTCCGTGAACAGGGTGGAATTCAGGTCGTAGGGCACTACACCGGCATTGAGCTTGATGCTGCCGGTCGAGACCGTATAGACGCCCCAGGCGCTCAACAAGTCCGGATTTTCGTCTGCAAAGAAAGTGGCCCTGGAACCGGCATCTGGATGGCTGGCCGCACTGCATGCCGTCAGGCACAGCGATGTGCAGGCCGCCAGCAGGATGCTCCGTAGCCAAGGCGTCATTCCAAGCTCCTTGCGGTGTTGGTCAACCGGGGAATCGCGTTTGTGCGTCAGGATTTTCCTTCAAGCACGACGGCGGGAAGCTTCGTCAGTTCGCAGGCATAGGCCTCCTTGCCGATCGACGGCGACGCATAGCCATGGGGCGTGTCTGCGTTAAGGACCAGCGCCTCACCGTTGTCGACGCAGAAACGAAGGGCATCCGGCAGGGCGTCGTCCACCATCTTCTTTTCATCGACATAGCCGTCCCAGATGATGTCCGGCAGTTGGCCGTCCGGGCCGGCAACGGCCAGTCTTGCGGCGGCGAGTTCCGGTGTGGACGGGTCCGTGCCGCTGCCGCTGAACGTGTTGCCGTAGATGTAGATGCCTTCCGGATAAGGATCAAAGGATTCGCTTGTCGTGCGCGCAGAATAGCCTGACGAGAACAGGCTGGAAATGATGATCCCGCCGGTCTTGTTGTCGGTGATCGTGTTGTCGAAGATTTCAACGTCGTCGTTCGAGTTCACGATCACGCCGGTTCCGGCCGGCACGCCTGCGACCGCCGTTCCGGGATGACCGAAGTTCGCCGTGTTGTTCGAGGTGATGTCATTATTATAGACGCGCGAGCGACGGCCGGCTTGCTGGAGTTCCGGCATGTTGAAGACAAGAATGCCGCCAGTGTTGTTGATCGCCGTATTGCCATAGACGTCCGCGTCGATTGTGTTCTCGATCTCGATGCCGGCGACGTTGAACTCGGCGCGGTTGTCGCGCACAATGACGTTGCGGGATTGCCCGACATAGATACCGGCGTCGGAAGCACCGATGGCGACGCTGCCCTCGACCAGGACATTGGTTGTCTGGACCGGGTAGATGCCGTAGGCACCGTTCTCCGTCTTCGGACCCTGCATCCATTCGGTCCGTACCCGGCGGATCACGATATTGTTGCCTTCGTTGACTTTCAGAGCGTCGCCCTTGGCGTCCTCGATGGCAAGGTCTTCAATGGTGAAGTCACTCGCCCGGACGAGCAGGCCTTCGGCGCCAGCGACCTGGTCAGTGAAGCTCAGAATGGACTTGTCCATTCCCTGACCCTTGATCGTCACGCCGTCGACCGTCAGGCTGAGACCTCGCGTGAACGAAAGTTTGCCTTCGGGAATTTCGATGACGTCACCGGGCTTGGCATCGATCAACTGGGCCATCAGCTTGTCCTCGGGCGACTGGACGGCCTCGGGAGGGGCTTTAGCAGCCGGCGAACAAGCAGCCAGGCTCGCTGCGATGAATCCGGCAAACAACAGCGTATTTCTCATGACACTCATTCCCTGTCCTGACGCCGCCCGCGCGATACGGGCGCTCGATCAAAACGGAATGATATTCTGAAATTTTCAGAGGGAGCAATGCCAATTGCCGGGATTCAAGGAATTTCGGCGAAGTGTGTCAAAAAAGCCAGTCGCAGTCTTGTCTGCGCGACGCCTGTCTCGCGGGCCCCTTGGCGTCTGCAATTTTCGGTGACAGGAGCCCCGCGCCGAAGCCTTCAGCGTCCGTCCCAGTTTCCGAGCGCCTTGAACAGGGCAATCGTATTCCGTCCCTGGTCGAGCCGGGCCGCGATCAACTGCTGGCGGCCGGAATAGCTTTCCCGCTGGGCGTCGAGAACGGACAGGTATCCGTCGATGCCGGACCGGAACCGCTCATTGGACAGCGACAGGGTGACGTTGGTGTCGTCGACCAGTTGGGTTAGTGCTGTCAGGCGGTCATCAATCGTGTTGCTGACAGCGAGTGCGTCCGCAGTCTCTCGGAAGGCGGTCTGAATGGTGGACTCGTAGGTGGCAAGCGCAGCATCCCGCGACGCCTTCGTCGCTTCGAGGTTTCCCCTGCGCGTTCCGCCATCGAAAATTGGTACGCTGATGTTTGGACCGAAGGACCAGCCGCTGACGCCATCGCCTCCGACAAGATCGGAAAGGTCGCTGCTCACATATCCGGAATTCCCGGTCAGACTGATTGACGGGAAGTATGTTGCCCTCGCCGCACCGATACTGGCGTTTGCCGATTGCAACTGGTGTTCGGCGGCCAGTACGTCGGGCCGTTGCAACAGCGTGGCGGAGGATGTGCCAACCGGCACCCTTGCGACCAGAGGCGATGGTGACAGTGTGGCTGAGTCGATAATTCCGTCGGGAAGATCGGTACCAACCAGCAGGCGCAGGAGGTTCAGGTCCTGGCGTACGGTCGCCTCGAACTGTGCCGCCTGAGCGCGCGCTGTCTGGACAGATGCGGATGCGCGCCGGACATCGAGTTCATTTGCTGCCCCAGCGTCAAACAGGGAGCGGGTCAGTTCGAGACTCTCGCCCTGGCTGTCCGCCGTTTCTTGCGCGAGTGCCAGCAATTCCTTGTCGGCGGAAAGCTGCAACCAAGCCTCACTGATTTGGCTGACCAGCGAGATCAGCGCGGCGCGCTGCCCTTCGACGGTAGAAAGGTAGGACTGAAGGGCGGCTTCATTGTTGCTGGCGATGCGGCCGAAGAAATCGAGTTCCCAGGCCGTGGTTCCGATGCCGGCAGAGGCACTGTCGGCGAAGGACTGCGTTCCGCCATCGGCGCTGTCGAAGGTGTCGCCTTCTCTGGCACTAGCGCTGGCGCTCACCAGCGGGAAAAGGTCCGAGCGCGCACTGGTGAGGCGCGCCTTGGCGGAGCGCACGTTCGCGGCAGTTGTGCGGAGATCCCTGTTCTCCTGCAAAGCGACCAAGATGATATCGCGCAAGGCAGGCGAGACGACCACATCGTCCCAATGCAGCGGGCCCAGCGCGGCTTCGGCATCCGGGGCTGCCGGCAGGACGGCCGGAACGGGCAGCGGCCCACGCTCATAGACAGGTGCAAGGTTCATGCATCCGGACAGGACAAGAAGGCCCGGCACGAGGGTAATGGCGGCGTGGGATTTCATTGTGCGGAGTCTCCGTCTGGCAGGGTTTCGACATGCCGGTCAGGCGCGAGCTTGCGCACAACCACATAAAACACCGGTGAAAAGACGAGGCTGAAAAGCATGGCCGTCGCGACGCCGCCGAGCACGATCGTGCCGATGGCGATGCGGCCGCTGGCACCGGCCCCGGAACTCAAGGCAAGGGGAAGTACACCGAATCCGAAGGCCAAAGACGTCATCAGGACCGGGCGGATGCGCAGGCGCACGGCTTCCATTGTCGCGGTCACGAGGTCCTTGCCCTGCTTTTCGAGAGTCCTTGCGAACTCGACGATCAGGATGGCATTTTTCGATGCGAGACCAACGGTTGTGAGCAGACCGACCTGAAAGAAGATGTCGTTCGCCAATCCGCGTCCCATCGCAGCGGCCACAGCGCCGGCGATGCCGAGCGGAGCGACCATCAGGATTGCGACAGGGATGCTCCAGCTTTCATAGAGAGCCGCGAGGCAGAGGAACACGAACAGGACCGAAATGCCGTAAAGAAGCGGTGCCAGGTCCCCGGAACTGCGCTCCTGGCGGCTGAGCCCGCTCCATTCGTATCCGATACCTGGCGGCAACTGGCTGACCAGCTGTTCCATCTCAAGCATGGCGACACCGGAGCTTTGGCCGGGCGCCGCATTGCCTTGGATATTCAGGGCCGGGATGCCGTTGAATCGCTGCAGTTGGGGCGAGCCAAAGTCCCATTCTGTTGTTGCAATCTCGTCCAGAGGCGTCATCGCGCCGGTCGCGTTGCGCACCTGCCAGCTGGCGATATCATCCGGTTGCATCCGGCTCCGGGCGTCGCCCTGGACATACACGCGTTTGATCCGTCCGCGGTCAATGAAGTCATTGACGTAAGTTCCGCCAAAAGCAACCGATAGCAGGCTTGTGGCATCCGAGGTCGATACTCCGAGCGCTTGCGCCTTCTGGTAATCGAGATTGATGCGGAATTGCGGGCCGTCCTCCAGGCCGTTCGGGCGAACGCCAATAAGTTTCGAATCCTGAGCGGCCATGCCGAGCAACTGGTTGCGTGCGGCAACGAAAGATTCCTGCGACAGCCCGCCTTCGTTCTTCAGGAACAGGTCGAAACCGTTGGCGTTCCCGAGTTCCCGGATCGGCGGCGGCGCAATGGCAAAAATCCGCGCCTCCGGAATCTGGCTCAAGTTCTGCGATGCGCGCCCGACGATGGCACCGACGGACTGGTCTGCGCCGGTCCGGTCCGACCAATCGGTAAGCGATGCGAAGGCGATGCCATTGTTCTGGCCCTGTCCGGCAAAGCTGAAGCCCGCCAGCGAGAAGATGCCTTTGACGTTCTCGCCCTCGCTCGTCTGATAATAGTCCACGACTTGTTCCATCACGCCGAACGTCCGCTCAAGGCTGGCATTTTCGGGCAGCTGGACGAGCGTGAAGAAGTTTCCTTGGTCCTCGTCCGGAAGGAAAGATCCCGGCAGGCGCATAAAGCCGATTGCCACCAGCGCGACTATGGCGCCCGCAACACCCATCATGATCCATTTGCGGCGCAGGACGCGGTCGATCGTCGTCTCGTAGCCATGTATCAGGCGCTCAAATCCGCGATTGAACGCGCGGGCAGGCGCGCCAAAAAAGCTTGCCTTGGTTTCATGACTGGGCTTGAGGAGCGTCGCACAGAGCGCAGGAGACAGAACGATCGCAACGAGTACGGATAATGCCATCGCCGTCACGATCGTGATGGAAAACTGACGGTAGATTACACCGGCCGATCCCGGGAAAAACGTCATCGGAATGAACACGGCCGACAAAACCACGGCAATGCCGACCAACGCCCCGGTGATCTGCTCCATCGACTTGATGGTTGCCTCGCGGGGCGACAGGCCTTCTTCTTCCATCACCCGCTCAACGTTCTCAACGACGACGATTGCATCGTCGACCAGAAGCCCGATCGCCAGCACCATGGCAAACATCGTCAGTGTATTGATCGACATGCCAAGCAGGAGCAGCACGGCAAACGTGCCGAGCAGAACCACAGGCACAGCAATCATCGGAATGAATGCAGCCCGGAAGTTCTGCAGGAAGATGAAGATCACCACGAAGACAAGAATGATGGCTTCAAACAATGTGTGCTGGACCGATTCGATTGACGTCTTGATGAAGGGTGTCGAGTCCACCGGGAAGGCGTAGGTCATGTCGGCGGGAAACTGCTTCGAGAGCTGTTCCACCGCTGTCTTGACGCGCTCCGCAGTGTCGAGGGCATTCGCTCCGGTCGCGAGAGACACGGCGAAGCCGGACGCCGGTATCCCGTTGAAACGCGACAGGAAGGCGTAGTTTTCGGCGCCGATCTCGACCCGTCCGACATCCGACAATTTTATCGATCCGCCATCGGGTGTGGTGCTGATCAGCAAGTTACGGAAATCGTCAGGCGTGGAAAGCAATGACTGGAGCGTGATGGTGACGTTGATTTCCTGGCCCGCTACCGAGGGCGCGCCGCCAAGCGAGCCTGCCGTAACCTGGGAGTTCTGGGCACGGATGGCCTGGATAATGTCGGCGGGCATCAGGTGGAACTGAACGAGCTTTTCCGGGTCAAGCCAAATGCGCATCGCGTACTGTGAGCCGAACGTCGTAACGCGTCCCACACCGTCCAAACGGCTGACGGTATCGTATATGTTTGAACGGACATAGTCGCCCAGATCTGTCTGGTCGTACGTTTCATTCGGAGAATACAGGGCGGTAATCAGCAGGAAGCCACTGCTCGCCTTGCTCACCGTAACGCCTTGCCGCTGGACATCCTCAGGAAGGAATGGAGTCGCTAGTGAAAGCTTGTTCTGGACCTGAACTTGCGCGATGTCCGGATCGGTACCCGGACGGAATGTCAGCGTGATGCTGCTGGATCCATTCGAACTCGATGTCGAACTCACATAGTCGAGTCCGTCCAGCCCGGTGAGTTGCTGCTCGATCACCTGCGTGACCGAGTCTTCCACAGCCTTGGCCGAGGCACCCGGATAGGTTGCGGCAACGCTGATCGTGGGCGGTGCAACATCCGGATACTGGGCCACCGGCAAGTTGCGGATGGCAAGAATGCCACCGAGCATGATCAGGATGGCGATCACCCAGGCAAAGACCGGGCGGTCGATGAAGAAACGAGCCATTTATGGATTCCTGATGTCTACTGGAGGTCGCCGTCGACGCCCGCCTTGGCGAGCGTGCTATCTGCTCTGATGGACACGGGCACAGCTGAAACCGTCATGCCCGGACGAATGGATTGGAGATTCGACACGGCGATGCGGTCGCCGGGGCTGAGCCCGTCGGACACGATCCAGGAGTTCTCGGACTGGCTGATGACGGTGACCAGGCGCTGTTCGACCTGGCCTTCCGGCGTAACGACGAGCACGGTCGGCTCCCCCTTCGCCGTGCGTCCGACGAGCGATTGCGGGAGCTCCGTTACGTTCTCGAACGTGCCGGCTGCGAGGCTTGCGCGCAGGAACATGCCCGGAAGCAGCAAGCCGTCCGGATTTGGGACAACGACCCGCACGGCGACCGTGCCGGCGGCCTCGTCGACCATCACTTCACTGAACTGGAGCCGGCCAGGGTGCTTGTAGACCGTGCCGTTCTCGAACTTGATGGTCACCGGTACCGACCCGTCAGTCGTTGCAATCCGGCCATCGGCGATCTGTTCGCGAATGCTCAGAATTCGTACAGCAGACGCCGTCAGGTCCAGGTTGATCGGGTCGAGCTGGACGACCGATGCGAGCGCGGTCGACTGGTTCTGGGTGACGAGGGCCCCCGGAGTGACGTCGGACCGGCCGATATTTCCGGCTATGGGGGATACGATCCGGGTGCGGGCCAGATCGATCTGCGCCCGGTTCAGCTGGGCGCGTTGCAGGGCAATATCGGCCTCGGCCTGTTTCGCCGAGGCGTCTGCCTGTTCATACTCCTGCTGGCTGACCGCCTTGATGGCGGCAAGCCGTTCATACCGTTTCGCGGTTTCCCGCGCTGAACCTGCAACGGCCTCTGCACGGTCAAGCGAGGCTTTTGCGCTCTGGACGGCTGATTGGTACTCGGCCGGATCGATCTGGTAGAGCGGCTGGCCCTTGTCGACGACTTCCCCCTCGGTGAACAGGCGCGTCTGGATGATCCCGGTCACCTGGGGTCTGATTTCGGCCTCGGCGAAGGCGCGTGCGCGGCCGGAGAGTTCGACCGTGTTTGGCACGGACGTATGTTCGACCAATTGGGTCTGGACGGTCGGCACAGGGGGCGCTGCCCCAGCCTGTTCCGGCTTTGCTTGGCCGCACGCCACCAGTGCAGCGAGGAGAATTGCGGAACCAACCCATTGAAATCTTTGCGGAAGCATGACTTTTCCTTGACAGAGGTGCCCAAAGCGCCACATATAAAATAGAATGAACGCTCTATCTATTGCTGCTCTGCAATATGTCAAGGGGAGGGGAAGTGAAAATGACTCAAGACACCGACAGAGTGTCGACAAAAATGTCGCAAAAGCGGGCTGACCGTTGGGATCGGATTGTTGATGCCGCGGAGCTGTGTTTCGCCAAAAGCGGCTTCCACGGCACGGGCATTTCCACCATCGCCAAAGCTTGCGGCATCAGTGTCGGTCACCTGTATCACTATGTTGAGAACAAGGAGGCGCTGATCGAAGCCATCATCCGGCGGGAGTTCGAGCGGCACCTGCAAAGGCTCGATGAGCTGGCGGTGGGCGAACCGGTGGACATCCTCAACGAGCTTGTCGAGAAAGTCGTCGACAGTATCCTGAACGAGACGGACCCGTTCCGCACCGTCCTGATCTTCGAGACACTGGCCGAAGCCCAGCGCAATCCGAAAGTCGCGGAAATCCTCCAGGACTATGACGCGCGCATGCGGGTCCGGTTCTGTGACATCCTGCGCCGCTCGGGCGTGCCCTCGCCGGAGGTCAAGACGGAGATCATTTTTACGATCTTCGGGGGTCTGCCGGTTCGTGCGCTTCGCCATCCGGAACAGAAGCGCGGCATCATCGTGGAAACCATGGTGCCCGTGCTGCGCCAGTTGCTTCAGCCGGCCTCTGGCATGTCTCAGCCGGATTGTGCCTGAGTTGGCTTAGCAACGGCGAAGCATCAAGCACAAGGAACCGGGTTGACCGCCCGGGGGAACCTTGCGGGACAGGCAGTTAGCTTCATCACTGCGCGCCGCAAGGAGGGGGCGACTGAGCCCCTGTCGAAAGGCTGTTCAGTGGGGAACGGAGGCGAAGCAGCATCGCCGCGACAGAAATTGCCGCTACGACCGTTAGATGAAGTAGGCAAATTCGGCAAAGCGGGACTCATGACGCTACAAACCACTTTCAAGCGTTGGCGGGTATTCGTGGCAGCAGGATTCATCGGCCTGCTCTGCGTGCTGGCGTACCAGCATTTTGCGGGTGGATCTGAGGCTGCCGCATTTCAGACCGCGAAGGTCACGCGAGGCGATTTGGAGGTTACGATCTCCTCTGCCGGCAAGATTGCACCGAAGGAGGAAGTCATCGTCGGTGCCCAGGTGTCCGGCCAGCTTGAAAAGCTCTATGTCGAAGCCGGTGACAAGGTCGAAGCGGGCGATTTGCTGGCCCAGATCGACGCCACGATTGCGACGACTGGTGTCGAAGGGAATCGCGCCCAATTAAAGGAATTGCGGGCCACCCTAATGCAACAGCAGGCGTCTCTCGATCTTGCCAAAGCCGATGCCGACCGGGCCGACATGCTGCTCAAGGCCGACGCGATTGCTCGTGCGGACTTTGAGGCGGCGAAGGCCGCCTACCAAATCGCGCAGGGAAAACTGCAAGCCATTGAGGCTCAGATCGAGCGCCAGAGTTCGACTCTTCAGCCGATCTCGCCTCACTGGAGTTTACGAAAATCTATGCTCCGATTTCGGGGACGGTCGTATCTCTGGAAGCCGCTGAGGGCCAGACCCTCAACGCAAACCAGATAGCGCCTACCATTCTAACCATTGCCGATCTCGGTACGATGACAGTTGAAACGGATGTGTCCGAAGCCGACGTGCTGGGCATTCAGAATGGTCAGCGAGCGTTTTTCACGACACTCGGCGACGCCGATACTAGATGGGAGACAGAAGTGCGCCAGGTGCTTCCGACGCCTGAAGTGCTGAATGACGTCGTTCTCTACAAGGCCCTGCTGGATGTCGACAATCCGGACGGGAAATTGCGGTCCCAGATGACGGCGCAAGTCTTCTTCGTTACGGGCTCGGCCAAGGATGCAGTCCTGGTTCCGGTCACCGCTCTGCAGACTATCCCGAATTCGAATGAGCGCCGCAGTGGCGAACGCGGAAAGCTGGCCGGCAAGCCACCGGCCGCAGGCGGTGGTGGATTCATGAATGCCGATGCCGCCGTGCCAGCCGAGTCCCAACGCGCTGACCCGCGACAGGAGGCGTTCACGTCTGCCCGCAAGGCGAATCCTGACGCGACAGTGGCCAGCGTACAGGTGGTTGATTCCGCCGGCGTTCCCCAGCCGCGCCTCATTCTGACCGGTCTTCGCACACGTACCCAGGCGGAAGTGCTGTTCGGACTTGAGCCGGGGGAGACGGTTGTAACGGGCACGGTTGCCGCGACTGCTCCCCCTGTAGGCAGCTCTGGTCCAGGAAATCGCCCGCCCCCCTTCATGGGCCGCTGAGGGCCTCGTCGTGGATTGCCCCCTGATCAGCCTCGAAGGCGTTCGGCGCTATTTCGGGTCGGGCGACACCGAAGTCCGGGCTCTGGATGGCGTGTCGTTGACGATCCAGTCCGGAGAATTCGTCGCCATCGTTGGCCAGTCTGGTTCCGGCAAGTCCACTCCGATGAATATTCTCGGCTGTCTGGATAGGCCGACCGCCGGTGCCTACCGCGTGCGCGGGCAAGACATCTCCCAGCTCAGCGCAGACGCACTCGCTGCACTTCGTCGCCGGACCTTCGGCTTTATTTTCCAACGGTACAATCTGCTGGCCAGCGTATCGGCGTCCGAGAACGTTGAGATCCCCGCTGTGTATGCTTGCCTCACTCGCACCGAGCGCCAGAAAAAGGCTGCGGGACTGCTGGCGCGGCTCGGTCTTGGAGACCGTTCACACCACCGGCCGAACCAGCTGTCTGGCGGTCAGCAGCAGCGGGTCGCGGTTGCACGCGCGCTAGTGAACGACGCCGAAGTGATCCTGGCGGACGAGCCGACAGGCGCGCTCGATTCCGGATCGAGCAACGAGTTGCTTGGACTTCTGGAAGAACTGCATGCATCCGGCCGCACCATTATTCTGATCACGCACGACCCCATAGTGGCCGCTCGCGCTCACCGGGTTGTCGAAATTAAGGATGGCAAGATCATCGCCGACAACGGATCAGTTGGCGCAAACCATAACGTGTCCGAACCGTATCGCCAGGACCGGAATGGACCGTCGCCCCTGGCGCAGGTCGCCGAAGCGGTGAAGATGGCATTCCGATCACTGCGGGCTAACCTGTTCCGCACGGCTTTGACCTTGCTGGGCGTCATCATCGGCGTGTCTGCGGTCGTCGCAATGCTGGCGATTGGGGAGGGCAGCCGGCAGGATGTCATGGCGCGCTTTGAGTCCATGGGGTCGAACCTGCTTTTCGTTCGCCCTGGGGCTCCCGGCACAAGGATGCGCGGCGATGCCGTGGCAACCCTGTCTCTCGCCGACGCCGACGCACTTGGCGAACTCGACAATGTGTTGGCCGCCGTACCGTCGCGAACGGGTGGGGCAACCTTGCGTGCGGGCAACAATGACTATTCGGGCAACATCGAAGGAGTGTCGGCTGATTGGCCGTTGGCGCAGAATCGGGGATTGCAATACGGTACGTTCTTCACTGCGGATGATGTTACGCGCCGGGTTGGCGTGGTTGTTCTAGGTACAACCACCGCGGGCAACCTGTTCGATAATATCGAGGGAGCGGTGGGGCAGTATGTCTTCCTTGGTGGCGCGCCATTTGAAGTCGCCGGCATCCTTGAAGAGAAGGGGGCGTCGTCATGGGGCCAGGACCAGGATGATGTCGCGCTTGTCCCGATTACGACCGGTATGATGCGCCTTTTCGGGCAGAGCTACCTCTCCTCGATCACTATCGCTGTAGAGGATACCGACCGAGTTTCTGACACGGAGGCGGCGGCGAACGCCTTGCTGCTCGCCCGGCATGGCACAGAGGATTTCCAATTGCGCAACACGGCATCGATCCTTGAGTCGGTTGAACAGACTCAGGATTCTTTCGCGCTCTTGCTGGGTTCGGTTGCGGCCATTTCACTGCTTGTCGGGGGGATTGGCGTGATGAACATCATGCTCGTCAGTGTCACGGAACGCACGCGCGAAATCGGCGTGCGAATGGCAACCGGAGCGCGGCGGACGGACATCATGTTGCAATTCCTGATCGAAGCGCTTGTTGTGGGCGGGCTGGGTGGCATTGCAGGTGTACTTATAGGTCTTGGCGTCTGCTTCATTCTCAAAGCCTATGGCATGTCCGTCGCCGTCACCCCGACGCCGGCAATTCTCGCCTTCTCGTCTGCCGTTCTGACCGGTCTCGTCTTCGGTCTGTTGCCCGCCCGCACGGCGGCGCGGCTCGACCCCGTCACCGCGCTTGCCTCGGAGTAGGCCATGATCCGAACTCTTCTCGTTTCCGCTTCTGTCCTGTCCTTATCGGCATGCGCGTCACTTGTCCGCCCGGCGGAACCTTCCGCTCACGGAATCACCCTCCCCGAAGCGTATGACTTCCAGACCGACGCATCCGTCCCGGCGGACGCTGGATCAGCATGGTGGTCTGGATTTAGCTCTCCCGAACTGGACGGCCTCATTGCGGATGCCCTGCAAGCCAACCAGACGCTCGCCGGAGGAGTGGCGAGTGTCGACGCGGCGCGCGCTGCCCTGAAAGTGTCGAACGCATCCTTGCTGCCCCAGGCAAGTGGCAGCTTGTCTTCGTCAGCAGATTCAGAGTCCGGTCTCAGCGATATTTCAACGTCCGGCCGGTTATCGGCGTCCTACCAGCTGGACCTGTTCGGTGCCAACGCCGCCAGCCGGGAAGCGGCCAGCGCCAGCTTCGATGCCGCGCTGCTGGGACAGCGGACCCTCGAACTTACCGTCCAGTCCGATGTTGCGACGACCTACTTCAATCTGCTTGCGAGCCGGGAGCAGCTAACCGTCGCGCGGCAAAACCTCGACATATCGGAACGCATCTTCAAGATCGTCCAGGTCCGCTATGACGCCGGAACAATTTCCGGCTTCGACGTCGCCAGTCAACGCGCCCAACTGGCGACCGCCCGCGCCCGCATTCCTGAACTCGAAGCGCAGGTCACCTCGCTTGAGACGTCGTTGGCGATCTTTGTCGGCAACGTCCCGCAGGCTTTCGATGCGCCTGAAGGGAACATTCTCGCCCTTTCGATTCCCGATGCCGCCGAAGGCCTGCCCTCTGACCTTCTGCTGCGCCGCCCCGACTTGCTGCAAGCCGAGGCAAGCCTGCGTGCGGCCACCGCCAATATCTCCGCAGCCCGGGCTGCGTTCTTCCCGTCCATCGATCTCGGCGCGGGCGTGTCGAGCCTGCTGAGCGGCGGTAGCAACTTGGTTGGCTCCCTGTCTGCATCGGTCGGTCAGACTATCTTCTCGGGCCGCGCATTGCAGGGGCAGCTGGAAGGCGCCGAGGCCCGGCGCGATGCGCAGCTCGCAGCCTACCGGCAAGCCATCCTCAGTGCATTGCAGGATGTCGATGTCAGCCTGAAAACAATCGAGTCGAGCGCCGTCCGGGAGGAACAGTTGCTGGTCGCGCGCGATGCGACGCTGGCCGCGCTCGATGCCGCCGAACTCCGCTACCGCTCCGGCACCGATGATCTGACCAGTCTCCTGACCGCCCAGCAGGCATACTTCACCGCATCGGACAATGTTGTGCAGGGGCGCCTGAATCGTCTCGTCGCAGCGCTCAATCTCTATGTCGCATTGGGCGGTAGCTACTGACCGCAGTTCGCCTGAAGGTCGGTTCGGACGAATAGACCGGACGAGTTTGCTCTTGGCTTCCTCTGCCGAGGGACGTGCGCGCACCTTGGGAACTATGGACACTTCGCGATATTCCGGATTCTACGGGCGGCCGGTCAGGCGGCGGTCCGGTATCTGAAGCCATTCTATCCTGAAAGCACGCGGCGCGCGTCTCGCTGAAGCTCGGCATGTGACCGGCAAACACCAATTTACTTTGGTCTGGCAACTCATCATCCTGAGCCATGGAAGTGCTGGCGGCATGCGGCCGGGAGGGAAGTGACAATGGGCAAGATGACCCGGCGGGCAGTGCTTGGGGCAGGGGCGCTCGTTCTGGCGGGTGGGGCCTATGGCATCCACGCGCTGCGCAAGCGGCCGAAGGAGGCACGTCTCGGCTTTGCGCTGACGGAGGAAGAGCGCGCGCGAGGTGTTGCCTTTCTTGCCGCGCATCCGGCCGTGGACGCGCACGCTCATCCGGGGCAGACGTTCGTGCGCGGGGCCGAAGGGCTGCCGCCGCTGCTGCAGATGTATTCCTCCAAGGGCACGTTCGAGACCCGCACGATCCAGGACATGGTCGAGGGCGGCCTTGCCGCTTCCAGCTTTGCCGCGGTCAGCGATTTCAACGTCCTGAACCTGTCGAGGGAAAAAGGCCTCATCGAGCGCCGGGCCTTTGCGCCGGGCGAGGCGTGGAAAAGCTACAAGACCCAAATCGGACATCTGAAGCAACTCGTCCGCGACGGCCTGGTAACGGAAATGCTCGCGCCATCCGATATTGACGCTGCGCGCACTTCCGACCGGCCGGGGGCGTTCTGGTCTGTCGAGGGGGCGGACTTCCTCGAAGGCTCCGTCGAGCGGCTGCGCGAAGCGCATGCGGACGGCATTCGCTCGATCACGCTGGTGCACTACCGCGCCAATGATGTCAGCGAACCAATGACGGCGTCGAACGGGGACAGCCAGCTGTCGCCGGCCGGCGAGGGCCTGGTCCGGGAGATGAACCGTCTCGGCATGCTGATCGATCTGGCGCACATGCCGGAAACGGCAGCGCGGCGCGTGGTGGAGATTAGCGACAAGCCGGTCATGGTGTCCCACACCCATATTTCGAGCGAAACGCTGACCCATCCGCGCTTCATCTCGCAGGGCTTTGCGCGGGCGGTTGTCGAGTCAGGCGGGTTGCTCGGGGCCTGGCCCGCCGGCATCGGCATGAGCACGATGGCGGAATTCGCCGACCGCATCTTCCAGCTGATCGACTTTGCCGGGGTCGAGCATGCCTGCCTCGGCACCGACATGGACGGCAATTACAAGCCCGTGTTCAGCGATTACCGCCGCCTTCCGGATCTTGCCGGCGTGTTGCTGAAGCGGGGGCTATCCGAAAGTGAGGCCGCGCTGTTCTTCGGCGGCAACCTGTTGCGCGCGTGGCAGCAGAGCCTGTCCGGGCCGGCCTAGTCCTTGGCGCGTTCCATGTAGGAGCCGTCCTCGGTGTTGACCACGATGCGGGTTCCGACATCGATAAAGGTTGGCACCATGACGCGGACGCCATTGTCGAGGATCGCTGGCTTGTAGCTGCCGGAAGCCGTCTGGCCTTTGACCACAGGCTCGGTCTCGGCAATCGTCGCCGTGATGCGCGGGGGCAGCGTGGCGGACACCGGGGCGCCGTTGAAGATCTGCAACGTCACCAGCATGTTTTCCTGCAGGTAAGGCGCAGCGTCGCCGAGCATGGCGGCGGGCACGAACAGCTGCTCGAAATTCTCCGGATGCATGAACACGTAGTTCTCGCCGTCGAGGTAAAGGTAGTTATAGTCGGTTTCCTCGACATAGGCTTTCTCGAGCTTGTCGGTCGTCTTGTACGTGTTGACGATCTTGATGCCGTCGGAGATGCGCCGCATTTCGATGGTCGTCGTCGGCGTGCCCTTGCCGGGGCGGAACGAGTCCGCCTTGAGGACGGCGTAGAGCTGGCCGTCGGTATATTCGATGATGTTTCCGCGGCGGATGTTCGATGCAATTTCGACGGCCATGTCATGTTCCCGAGTTGCCCGGATGGCTCCGGTGCTATAGAGCGCCCCGCCATAGCGGGACTTGGCGCGTTCGCCAAGCGCCGGCGCACAGGTTTCGGCTTTTCGGAAAGGCTCAGGACACCAGATGACACGGTCGGAATGGTGGCATCCTGAGCAGCACGCAAGCCGCCGGCCCCTGTTGCTGCAGCGGGGCAGGGTGCGGCGGGCCCTGTCGGCCTGGTTTGCATCCGGGGGCTTTGTCGAGGTCGAATGCGGCGCCTTGCAGGTCTCGCCCGGCAACGAGACGCACCTGCACGCCTTTGCCACCGAATTTCGCACCGATGACGGCCGGTCGGCGGCACTTTACCTGCACACGTCCCCGGAATTTGCGTGCAAGAAACTGCTCGCGGCGGGGGAGCGCCAGATTGTTGATTTTGCACGGGTTTACCGCAATCGCGAGACCAGCCTGCTGCACGCCCCGGAATTCACCATGGTCGAGTGGTACCGCGCCGGGGCAGGCATGGAGGAGGTCATGCAGGACGCTGTGGCGCTGTGCCGGGAAGCCTTGGCCGCCGCCGGGAGGGACCGGCTGATCTGGCAGGGCAGGACGTGCGATCCTGCTGCAGAACCTGAGCATCTGACGCTGGTCGATGCGTTCCACCGGTACGCAGGCATCGATCTCGATGGCCTGCTGGACGACCGGGACGGGTTCGCCGCCGCCGCCAAAGCTGCGGGGGTCGGCGTGCCGGAAGATGCGTCCTGGTCCGACATCTTTTCGGCGGTTCTGGTCACAAAGATCGAACGCAATCTCGGCATGGATCGCCTGACCCTGTTGCAGCGCTACCCGGTCTGCGAAGCGGCGCTGGCGCGGGCCTGCCCGGATGATCCGCGCTATGCCGAGCGGTTCGAGCTTTATGCCTGCGGGGTTGAGCTGGCGAACGGGTTCCATGAGCTGACCGACCCGGCGGAGCAGCGGATACGGTTCGAGGCGGACATGGATCTGAAGGAACAGCTCTATGGCGAGCGGTACCCGATTGACGAGGGTTTCCTGACGGCATTGGGGGAAATGCCGGATGCCAGCGGGGTGGCGCTGGGATTCGACCGGCTGGTCATGCTGGCGGTGGGGGCAAGCTCGATCCGGGATGTGTTATGGACTCCGGCAGACCTGTGACCCGCCCGCGCACCCTCACCAAACCTGCAGATTTTGCTGCAGCTGGCCTCGTTACCGGCGAGCAGGCGGAGGCGATGGCGCCGGTGGCGGAGCGGTATGCGGTGGCGATGACGGCTTTCCTGGCGGGGCGGGTGGACCGGACCGATCCGGACGATCCGATTGCCCGGATGTTTGTGCCGGATGTGCAGGAATTGCTGCGATTGCCGGAAGAACGGGCCGATCCGATTGGCGATGCCGCACATGCGCCGGTGCCGGGGATTGTGCACCGCTATCCGGACCGGGTTCTGCTGAAGCCGGTGGCGGTTTGCCCGGTCTATTGCCGGTTCTGTTTCCGGCGGGAAATGGTCGGTCCGGAGCTTGGCGAAGCGCTCGGACCTGCAGCAATTGATGCAGCTTTGGACTATGTCCGCAGCCAGCCCGGTATCCGCGAAGTGATCCTGACCGGGGGCGACCCGTTCATGCTGTCGGCGGCGCGGGCCGCTGCCCTTACACAGGCGATTGCCGCCATTCCGCATATCGAGATCATTCGCTGGCACACCCGCATGCCGGTGGCCGATCCGGCGCGGGTGTCCCCGGAATTCGTGGCGGCCCTGAAGGCGCCCGGCAAGGCGGTTTATGTGTCGATTCACGTCAATCATGTCCGGGAATTGGCCGAGGAAACGCTGGCTGCAGTGGCTCGCATGCTGGATTCTGGCCTGGTGGTGCTGGCCCAGTGCGTGCTTTTGGCTGGGGTCAACGATACGGTCGAGGCGCTGACCGATCTGATGCGGGCACTCGTCGCGGCGAGGGTGCGACCCTATTACCTCCACCATCCCGACCTCGCCCCGGGCACCGGGCATTTCCGGCTCAGCGTCGAGAAGGGGCAGGCGCTTTATTCGGCGCTTCGGGATGCCGTCTCGGGGCTCGCCTTGCCGCACTATGTGATCGACATTCCGGGGGGCGTCTCGAAGGCCAATGCGGCGCCGTCGGATGTGTCGGGCGAACCGGGGGCGCTGATGTTGCGAGGCCGGGATGGCCGGCTGCACCCTTACGAGGGCTGACTTCTGAAAAGGACAGACTCTCCGGTTGAACCCGAAATGCGGTCGTGTTAATAACTGACTGGTCAGTTATTAAAGTACTCTCAAATGGCACGCGCCCGCACAGACGAAGCCAAGGATACCCGCCGCTCAGATTTCCTGCGCGCGGCGCTGGACGAGTTTTTCGAGAAGGGCTTTGCCGCTGCCCGGCTGGAGGACGTTGCCCGGCGGGCCGGTCTCTCGAAGGGGGCGATCTATCTCTATTTCGACTCCAAGGATGCCCTGTTCCGGGCCCTGGTCGAGTCGCTCGTCGTCCCGAAGATCGACGCGCTTGAAATGATTGCCCGCCAGTCAGGGACGATCCGGATGGCGCTTGACGGCCTGTCGGCCTTCGCGCCGGTCGCCATCCGCGAGACCGACCTGCCGCGCCTGATGAAAGTGCTGATCGGCGACAGCCAGACCTTTCCCGAAATCGTCACCGCCTATCGCCGCGAGGTGCTGGACCGGATCATCGGCCTGATTTCCGAGGTGATCCGCGCGGCGGTCGCGCGCGGCGAAATCGAGCCTGTGGACGCAAACCTCACCGCACGGCTGGTCATGGGCCCCATCGTCCTTTCCGGCATCTGGCAGGCCCTGTTCGGCAATGACCCGGAGGCGCAGGTCGACCTGGACGCGCTGTTCCGCCTGCACCGCGATTTCCTGTTGCGCGCCCTGAATGTGAAGGAGCCGTCCGCATGAGACGATCCGTGTATGTTGCCATCCCGGCGGTTCTGATGGTTTCGCTGGCGGCGTGCGGCAAGCCGGACGCGCCGCCGCCGCATGTCGGCTATATCGAGGCCGACTGGGTCTATGTCGCGGCGCCGGAGGCGGGCTGGATCGTCGAACAGCCGGTCCGCGAAGGCTCGGACGTGGCGGTGGGCGACCTCCTGTTCCGGCTCGATGCCACCGACCAGGCCGCCGCCGTCGAAG
>JBGSKI010000033.1:0-19313 GCA_041741315.1 Hyphomonas sp.
CGCCCGGAATGGGAAGCGCTGCTGCGCGAAGCCAAGAAGCGCGCCGACAAGGCCGGCCACCTTCGCTACGCCTTGCCGAAAGAGTTCGGCGGCCAGGATGGTACGAACCTCGGCATGGCGATCATCCGTGAGCATTTTGCCAAGCAGGGCCTTGGCCTGCACAATGACCTTCAGAACGAGCACTCGATCGTCGGCAACTTCCCGCAGATCCTGATGCTGCGCGACTTTGCCCGGCCGGATCAGAAGCACCTCGCCACCGCCGCGCTCGAAGGCAAGTTCATCGCCTGCTTCGGCCTCACCGAGCCGCATCACGGCTCCGATGCCACCCACATGGAAACCCGCGCCGTGCGCACGAAAAGGGATGGCAAGGATGGCTGGCTGATCAATGGCGAGAAGATGTGGATCACCGGCATGCACGTCGCGACCCACATCATGCTGTTCTGCCGCACCAGCGGCAATGATGGCGATGCGAAGGGCATCACCTGCCTGATCATCCCGGCGCGCGACCCCGGCGTGATCATTGAAGAGTACATGTGGACCTTCAACATGCCGACGGACCACCCGCGCCTCACCATCAAGGACGTCTGGGTGCCGGAAGATGCCGTGTTCGGCCCGCCGGAAGGCGGCCTCGCGCTCGCCCAGCATTTCGTCCACGAGAACCGCATCCGCCAGGCGGCGTCCTCCTGCGGCGCGGCGATTTACTGCATTAACGAAAGCGTGAAGTATGCCAATGAGCGCAAGCCCTTCGGCAAGCCGCTCTCGACCAACCAGGCCATCCAGTTCCCGCTGGTCGAGTTGGCTACGCAGGCCGAGATGCTCCGCCTGCTGATCTTCAAGACGGCCTGGGAAATGGACCAGATGTCCAAGCCGGAAGTGGCCATCCGACTCTCCGACAAGGTCTCGATGTGTAACTACTACGCCAACCGCCTCGTCTGCGAAGCAGCTGACCGCGCGATGCAGGTGCATGGCGGCATCGGCTATTCCCGCCACAAGCCGTTCGAGCACATCTACCGCCATCACCGGCGCTATCGCATCACCGAGGGCTCCGAGGAGATCCAGATGCGCAAGGTTGCCGGCCATCTCTTCGGCTTCATGGGCCCCGGCAAGCACGGCCAGCCAAAAGGCGAAACCGACGGCAAGGGTAAGAGCACCGAACCGACGGACTTCGCGGTGCGGTAGCGGCAGTTCGCTCTATTGTTTGAAGCAGTGTTCGCGGTGCCATCCCAGGAAGCTGGGGTGGGGTCGCTTTCTCGGATCCGCTGGAACGCGCGCCTTTCGAGTCTCGGTCATCATGTTCCAAACGCGGTCCTGATCGTTCACTTGGCGCGAAACCATGATGTCATATTGGTCCGTCAGGCTGAGTAGTCCCCGGTCGAACATCCAGTGAATGGTTCCAGACAGCGCAAGGCCGTTCTGCACATCATCGGGGCCGTTGCTCTCGACCGGCTTTATGTGTGCCGCCTGAACTTCAGCACGGCCACGACCGTTTATGAACTGCATGCCCGTGAAAGCGCACGTTTTATCGTAGGCGTGGATTACCGAGTTTCGAAACACCTTCTTTCGAACCGGTCGGTTCAATAGTTGGAGAAATCTCTCGCGTTCCTCATCGAATAGAAAGGGCGTTGGTGGCTCATCGAAGCCCGTTGCGGGTGGCATTTCGAGGTCATCGTTTTCGTCGATGCGGGGCAATTCATCCTCGAGCGGGTTTCCCCGATAGCAAATTCGATAGAAGTCGGAATCATCGAGCAGGCGAACCGCCGACTGAACGTATCCAGTCGGTTTGTTGGTCCCCGATGTGAGCTTGCTTTCGAGAAATTCCGAACCGTCACGATAAGGCACGAATTTTTCAAATCCAAGATACGAACCCGGAACCATGAACGCGAAGAACTTTTCTCCGTCGATGGGATCAGCTTCAATTCGATCGATCTGAGCGATGGCATCATATCCTGAAGTACCTTTGCCGCCGTCCAACACGTTATAGATAATCCAGTCTCCCACCGCTTGGTCGACGCGGGACTTGTACTGTTTTGGGAAGTGATAGCGCTCGTGCGGAAGGTCGTCGTAAATCGAACCGGGCCGGTGCAAGAATATTGCTTTGGTCAATGGATACCCTCGATAACATATCACTCCAGGTTTCTAGCAATTGGCGGCGTTTGCAAGTCCTGGTATTCCCCGAAATCTTCCTTGCCCGCGAGAAGGGTTAACAGGCGAGTAACCATCTTGGGCGACTCCTTGGGCAGACAAATACTTGGCTGAGGAGTCCCGCCATGACCCTTCTTGAGCGCGTGGTCCGCGGCCACCGGTGCCGTTCGACCCATCATTTCATCGCGTTCGACGCGCTGTCGCTGATCGGCGGAGAGCAGGGCGAGGCCTGGAAATCCGTGTTCCTGGTCCATCACGAGCACCTGCTGGAAGGCGCCAAGGCGCCGGATGCCGTCTTCAAGGACTTCAAGAACCATGTTTGCCACGTCAATGAGGGCCAATGGGGCGGCGCGCGCGACAAGGCAACCGAATGGTATGCCCGCGCGGTCGAATTGCTGGCGGCAAGACAATGGAGTAAGGCGGCTTACGCGCTCGGCGTGCTGAGCCATTATTATGCCGATCCGATCCAGCCGTTCCATACCGGGCAGACCGAGGAAGAGGGCGTTATCCACCGCGCCGTTGAGTGGAGCATCGCCAAGAGCCGCTCGGAAATCGACGCACGGATCGAGGCCGCCGGCTATCCGGACGTGACGGTTCCCGAGGGGCCAGGCTTCGTGGCCGACATGGTGTTGGAAGGCGCGCTGCTCGCTAACGCTCATTATCAGATGATGATCGACCATTATGACGTGCATCGCGGCGCATCGAATCCCCCGGAAGGCCTCGACGACACGATGCGCGACGCGATTGCCGAATTGGTCGCCTATGCGACGGCTGGCTTCGCCGCGCTGATCTCGCGCGCAATCGAGGAGGCCGCCGTTGCGCCGCCCAAGGTGAGCCTGACCCTGCAGGGCTACATCGAGACGCTCGACATTCCGCTGCGCTGGATCACCGCCAAGCTGGAAGACGCTGCCGATCGGGCGACGGTGACGAAGATGTACAAGGAATTTTGCGAGACGGGGAAGGTTATCAAGTCGCTGCCCGCCGATGACAAGCTGATCCGCAAGCTGCACGCCAAGCAGGTGCTCCGCATACCTCTGAAGCAGCTCGACGCTCAGGAAATCGCGCCGCTCGGCACGCTGCACGTGGCGCCGGAAGGCGAAGCCGTCGAGGCGGAGATTGTTGCTGACGAAGTTGTTGAAGTGGCTAAAGCGCCGCCGCCCGTCGTCAAGGCGAAGCGCAAGGAGCCGGAAGCCGCTCCTGCGCTGGCGATTGCTCCTGTTGCGGCCGCGGACGAGGACCTGTTCGAAGGCGCGGATGAACCGCTCGTCCTCAATGATGAGGACGAACGCCTGGCGCTCGAACTGATCGAGGCCGAAGCAGGTGTATCCGCAGATGCGGAACCTGAGCAGGTTCGCGGGCCTCGCCTGACCCGCGAAAGCGATGTCGTCGATGCGCCGTCGATCGGCAAAAAAACTGCCAAGCGCCTGGCCCGGGCCGGGATCACCACGATTGCCGACCTGCTCGATTGCGATATCGAGGAAACCGCTTTCCAGCTCGACGTGCATTATATCGACAGCGAGACGCTGCGCGACTGGCAAGACCAGACCAAGCTGATGATGGCCGTGCCGGGACTGCGTACGCATGACGTGCAGATTCTCGTCGGCGCGGGCATCCGCACGGCGAAGGAACTGGCCGAAGCACCCGCTCGCACCCTGTTCCTTCTGGCCTCGGAATTCCTCAACACGCCGGAAGGCGAGCGCGTGCTGCGCTACGACGATACGTTCGCCGAAGACGAAGTCGAAGAATGGATCGAACGCGCGAAAGAAGTCGCCTAGAGCGGTTCGAACTCTGCCGTAAAGTGGCGCATCATTGGCGGCTCCCTGGTGATCGTCAGGCCACGGAGCGCGTGCTTGCCGGCGGCCAGTTCCTCGAACACTTCGACGACATAGTCGGCATGTGACTGTGTGTAGACGCGGCGCGGCATGGCAAGGCGGACAAGGTCCATCCGGGCCGGTTCCTCGCTGCCATCCGGTTTGCGGCCGAACATGACCGTACCGATTTCGCAGCCCCTTATGCCGCCCGCCTCGTAGAGGGCGCAGGCGAGGGCTTGTCCCGGATATTCCAGCGGGGGGATGTGCGACAGAAAGGCGCGCGCGTCCACGAACACTGCATGCCCGCCAGCAGGCTTCACCACCGGTACGCCCATCGCATCCAACCGGTCAGCAATGTAGGAGTTCGTCCGCACCCGGTAGCGAAGGTAATCCTCGTCGATGATTTCCTTCAGCCCCTGTGCGATCGCGTCAAGATCGCGGCCGGCGAGGCCGCCATAGGTCGGGAAGCCTTCGGTCTGGATCAGCAGGGTGCGGGCGCGTTCGGCGAGGGCGTCATCGTTCAACGCCAGCCAGCCGCCAATGTTCGCGAAAGCATCCTTCTTGGCGCTCATCGTCATGCCGTCGGCGACGCGGAACGTGTCGCGCACGATGTCCTTGATGCTGCGGTCCTGCTGGCCGGGTTCGCGCAGCTTGATAAACCAGGCATTCTCGGCAAACCGGCAGCCGTCGATATAGAAGGGCTTGCTGTGCGCTTTCGCGATCGCAGCCGCGCCGTGAATGTTTTCGAGGCTCACCGGTTGGCCGCCGCCAGCATTGTTGGTGATCGTCATCATCACTGCCGGCACATCCGCGCCGCGCTCGTTCAGCAGCGCCTCGAGCGCGCCGAGGTCCATGTTGCCCTTGAAGGGATGGTCGAGCGAGGGGACCTTGCCCTCCGGGATCGGTAGGTCGATGGCTTCGGCACCGGCGGCCTCAATATTGCCGCGCGTCGTGTCGAAATGCGTGTTCGACGGGATGACGTGGCCGGGCTTTGCGATGAGGCTGAACAGGAGGTGCTCGGCGGCGCGGCCCTGGTGGGCCGGGATAATGTGCCTGAAATCCATCAGGTCACGGATCGCTGCCTCGAACCGGTAGAAGCTCGGTGCGCCGGCATAGCTCTCGTCGCCGGTCATCACAGCACCCCATTGCGCCGCGCTCATCGCCGATGTGCCGCTGTCGGTCAGCAGGTCGATGATCACGTCGTCGGAATGCAGCTTGAACAGATTGTATTTGGCTGCCGCGAGCAGGGCGCGGCGTTCCTCGCGCGTGGTCATGCGGATCGGTTCGACCGACTTGATGCGGAAAGGTTCGATAATAGTCTTCATGCGGAGCTCCTGGCTGGTATGTCCCGGAGCTTGCCTGACGGCGTCGCACACAGGACCGGTCCTGCGCCGCGGTTGCCCCATCGAAGGAAGAGACCGCGCTCAGCGCCTGTTGCAATGGCGGGCAAATATCACAGGCAGCGGCGGTCCGGCAAGAGCCGCTCAGGTGCCACGCGCCTGCAGGCCTCCGGCGCGATATATGGCGTCGATGGCCGCCATGTTGGCGACCGCATCCGAGCCGCCGGTCAGGGGTTTCGACGCGCCGGACATAACGTCGATCATGTGCCCGAGCTGGTAGTCATAGGTCGTGTCGCCCTCGATCTGCTCGTGATGGGTCTCGCCGTGCCGGCTGATCTCGATGTCGTGGCCCTTGTGCGGGGCGACCGGGTTGATGAAGGTCACTGACCCGTCACTGCAATGCGCCTTGAGGAAAATGCGGCGCTCGATGCCGGGTGCCATGTTGCACGAGATGGTGCCGGTGACGCCGCCAGGAAAGTC
The DNA here is from genome assembly GCA_041741315.1 of Hyphomonas sp. Lineage (GTDB taxonomy): Bacteria > Pseudomonadota > Alphaproteobacteria > Caulobacterales > Hyphomonadaceae > Hyphomonas. The sequence continues at coordinate 5,774 of JBGSKI010000033.1, forward strand.
GAGCCGGGCATGGGTGGTCATGTCGACGCCCGGCCGTTCGCACGAGCACTCCGCCGAGGCGATCACCGGCTCCTCGCCGGTCAGCGTGCGCAGCCAGTGGACCGGGTAACAGCCAAGGTCCATCAGCGCCCCGCCACCGACTCCCAGCGTGTGGCGGAGTTCCCCCTCGCGATACGGAATGGTCACCGAAAAGTCCGCCTCGATCGCTTGCAGCGTACCGAGTTCTCCGCTGCGCACCAGGCCGAGCACGCGCAGGAAGGCTGGGTGGAACCGGTAGTGGAAGGCCTCGACCAGCGGGATATTCGCGGCGCGGGCGGCGTCGACCATGGCCTGCGCTTCGGCAGCGTTCATGGCGAACGGCTTTTCGCACAGCACCGGCTTTCCGGCCTTGAGCGCGGCGAGCGTCAGGTCCCGGTGGCGATGCGGCGGCAGGGCATTGTAGATCAGGTCGATATCGTCGCGCTGCAGCAGCGCCTCATAAGAATCCGCGACGTCCGGAATGCCATGTTCGTCAGCATAGGCCCGCGCCTTGGCACCATCACGGGCAGCGACCGCGGCGATCATGCAGTCGCTACGGCGCGAGGCTGGTTCGATGATGGCGACCGGCGCAATCCGCGCGGCGCCGAGTATGCCGATCCTGGTCATTTACCTTCCCTCCGGGACATGCCCGATACTTGCAGCTGGGTGCGAGTTCGTAAACTCGCAGCGGCCGGTTCCGGCGCGCGATCGGGCAGATTGCACAAAGCGCGCGATTTTTTGCGGCGCGGGTAACCATCCATAAACGCTCTCGGCCGTTAATGGAGGCCCCGAGGCTGTTAATCTTAGGAGTGCCTTTGCCCATGATATCTGATCTTACGGCGCACATCGCTAAAACCAACAGCCTCGCGGACCCTATTGCCCGGCAGGCCCTTGGAATCGTTCTCAATGCCGCAGAGCGGCAGGCGTCCCCGTTTGCTGTGGCCATGTTCCGCACCCTGCCGGGCGCCCGCGCCCTTTCGGCCCGCACCGGCAGCGAGATCGGTGCCCCCACGGGAGAGATCGCTCGCCTGATCGAGCAGACGCCAGGCGGCAAACGCGCTGTGGCGCAAGGCATGATAAGTTCGCTGCAAGCGATTGGCCTCGACCACAAGGACATCGGTGCCCTGTTGCCGGCAATCGCCGACTTCATGGCCGAACGGCACGGCCTGACCGGTTTCGGCCATCTCGGCGATCTGATCGGGTCTGACCTGACCCTCGAAGCGCGCGCCGCCAAGGCCGCGTGACCGCCAGGATTCATTGCCATTCCCAAAGCAAGGCCGTCTGTGGGGCGGCCTTTTTTCATTTCGGGAAAAGAATATTCGATCCGGGTGTGATCCGGATTTGCGGGTCTTGCGTATTCTGTTCGATACAGAAGTCCACTCGCTTCCCTCCCGTAACCGCACTTTATCGAAGCACCGTGGGCCAGGCCTGCCTTCTTCCCCTCCCGGAGGCCTGGCCCCTTTCCTTTTTCGGGCGGGCTGTCTATCAGACGGCCCTCTCCAACAGGGAAGGCCGGGAATGACTGGAACCGTACAGATTCGCTCCGACGAGAAGCTCGCCATCGACCTGATGGGGGCGATCCGCGCCTCGGCTGAGGCTGTCTGCGCACCTGATCCTGTGGAACTGGTTTCCGTCACCGTTGACGTCTCGGCCCGCACCGATGCGACCGGGCAACCGCAATTCCATTCCCGCGTCGACCGCAAGACCCGCACGATCCTGTTCACCGGCGGCCATGCCGAGATTGCCGGCCAGACAGTGATGACCGCGACGGCTGTCTACCGCATCTCGCCGGCTGGCTGAGCGTCGATCTCCACGCGCGTGCGGGGCAGGGCTTCGGGGTATTCGGCCTGCAGCCAAGTGATCATCTGTTCACGGATCAGGCAGCGCAGGTCCCAGGCTTTGGGGGAGGTGCCGGAACTTGCGAGCGCGCGCACTTCGAGACAGCTACCAACCGACCCGGTGACTTGCAGGTTGACCACGGCACCATCCCAGAGCGGTGTGCCTTTGCATATCTCTTCCAGTTTCTTGCGCATGGCTTCAACGGGCACGCGATAGTCGAGCGACCAGAGTACCGTGCCAATGACGGAGGCCGACTTGCGGGTCCAGTTCTGGAATGGCTTCTCGATGAAATACGACACCGGCACAATCAGGCGGCGCCAGTCCCACAGGCGGATGACCACATAGAAGAGGCCGATCTCCTCGATCCAGCCCCACTCGTTCTCCACGACGACCGCGTCATCGAGCCGGATCGGCTGGGTGAACGCGATCTGCAGGCCGGCGATCAGATTGCCGAGCATGGGCCGGGCGGCAAGGCCAAGCGCGATGCCAGCGATGCCGGCCGAGGCGAACAGGCTGACGCCGATCTGCTTCACGCCGGGGATGACGGTCAGGGCTGCGGCGATGGTGATCAGGCAGGCCAGCACGATCCAGACGCGGCGCACGACATCCAGACGCGTTGCCGCCTTGCGCGCTTCGAGATTGTCTTCCTGGTCAAGCTTCAGACGGCCAAGACGGCGCTTGATGGTGCCGTCGACAAGCGTGCCGACCAGCCACCCCACGGCAATGACGAAGCAGACCGCAGCGGCGATGCCAGGCGCAGGGCCTAGGACCATCTGTTCGAGATGGAGGTCGTCCTTGACATAAGGGAGGGCGGTGAGGGCGGCACCAGCGAGTGCGAACAGGGCCGGTGGCCGGAACCGCTTGAGCCAGCGGATACGAAGCGGGTGCGGATCGTTGCCGGCGATCGGTCTTCTCCTTCAATGCAAAAACCCCGGCGCAAAGCCAGACTGGCCCTGCAGTCTGCAGTGCGTGATCATCACGGACAAGGCACCAGCGAACGAAGCGCCGGAAGGTTCCCCGATTGCCTGCTGGCTGTGCGCTAGCGCTCGCGGCGCACGCGGAAGGCGAGGCCGCCGTCGAGTTTCATCTTGTAGCTGCCGAGGGCCGCTTCGTAGATCCGGGCTTCGGACTGGTGCTTGGGCGCGACCTTCTTGTCGTCGATCTGGACCCAGACCTGGCCATTCGCGAGGGTCACGCGAAGTGCGCCGCGCGTACCGCCGACCGAGGCAACCGCTTCGGTCAGTTCTTTCAGGTCTTCAGTCGCGGCCTCGCCGCCATCATCCTTCTTGCCGAAGGCGAAATTAGGAAGTGATGGGATCGAGAAGCCGAAGGACTCGCGCTTGACCTGTTCGACTTCCTTGCGCGTCACGGTCTTCACCTCGCCGGCCTCCTCGGCGGCCTTCAGCCGGCCGACGGCAGCATCGTAGCAGGCGAGACGCTCGGCATCGGTGGTGATCGACTTGCAGGCATAGACATCGGAGGTCGACACATCGTCGGCGAGTGCGGGTAGGGCTGTGAGGGCGAGCAGTGCGAGGGCGGCAAGGGAGCGGATCATGGCATCAGGTCCTGTCTGAGTGTCCGGATTGCTGGCCGGGCGGTTTCTCGGCACACTTTCGCAGATTGGACCGCGCAGGCAAAGGGGAGGACTCAGCCCATGGCCCGCATGCGGAAGCAGCGGGCGGGCCGGAACGCCTGAACTCATCCCCGGTTCATGCGAAAGCCGCAAAGACTTTCCAATCGCGCCCGCATCTGGCAGCAAGCCATACCACCTATTGCCTCTCCCGACCCAGCCCAGGAGCTTCCCATGAAATTGTCCCGTCTGACCTGTGTCCTCGCCGGCAGTGCTGCTGCGCTGGTCCTTGCTGCGTGCGGCGGAGGCGGGAAACAGGCAGCCGGAGACGACGTGCCGACGCTGCGCCGGGGCATTTCGGCCAAGGTCGACACGCTCGACCCGCACCGCTCCTCGGCCCAATGGGAGAACATCATCATCGGTGACATGTTCATCGGCCTGACCACCGATGGCCCGGATGCCCGCCCGCTGCCCGGCATGGCAACGAGTTGGGAGACGAGCCCCGACGGACTGGTCTGGACTTTCCACATTGGCGATTACACGTGGTCTGATGGCAATCCGGTCACGGCAGACGACTTTGTCTACGCCTTGCGCCGCATCCAGTCGCCGGACGTCGCCTCGCAATACGCCTCGCTGCTTTACCTGATCAAGAATGCCGCCAAGGTGAACGCGCTGGAACTGCCGCCGGAAGAACTCGGGGCGAAGGCGGTGGACGCCAAGACCCTGCGGATCACACTCGAATATCCCGCACCCTATCTGCCGGGCCTGCTCTCGCACTATACAACGTATCCGGTGCCAAAGCATGTGATCGACGAATTCGGCGACGCTTGGATTCAACCCGACCATATTGTGGTCAACGGACCCTACAAGCTCGTCTACTGGCGTACCGGAGACCAGCTTGTGGCCGACAAGAATCCAGCCGGCTTCGGTGCAGCGGATGCCTGCTTCGACCGGGTCGTCTATTTCGAACTGGAAGACCTGACCGCCGTCGAGAACAAGATCCAGGCCGGCGAACTCGACATCAACAATGCCTTTGACGGCGCGCGTACCGCCGAGATCGAGGCCAAGCTGCCGGGCTGGGTGCGCACCATCCCGTCACTCAACACGACCTACTGGACGATGAACTCCTCCAAGGCACCCTTCAATGACGTGCGCGTGCGTCAGGCACTGGCAATGGCGCTCGACCGCGAATTCATCGTGCGCAGCGTGCTGACACCTGGCTTTCAGCCCGCCTATTCCTTCGTCCCGCCAGGCATCGACAATTACAATGTGCCGCGGCCGGAACTCGCGTGGAAGGACATGCCCCGCGCTGAGCGCCTGGCCGAGGCCAAGCGCCTGCTCGAGGAGGCAGGTTTCGGCCCGAGCAAGCCGCTGGAATTCGAATTCATCCACCGCTCGACCGATGACAACCCGAAAGCGGCGCCGGTGGCACAGTCCAACTGGTCCGATATTGCCCCATGGGTGAAGCCCATCATCGTCAAGCAAGACACCAGGGTACTGTATGCCCGCTTGCGCCAATCGGACTTCCAGGTCGCCGATGGTGCCTGGGTCGCGGATTTCGACGACCCGATCAATTACCTCTACCTGCTGAAATCGGATACCGGACAACAGAACTATGGCCGCTACGACAATTCCGAATATGACGCGCTACTCGACCGTTCGAATGCCGAGCAGGACCTGACGAAGCGAGCCGAAACCTTTGCCGAAGCCGAGAAGCTGGTACTCAACGACTATCCGATCACGCCGATGTGGTTCCAGGTCGCCAAGAACCTGGTCGATCCGACGCTTACCGGCTGGCAGGACAATGCCAAGGACCAACACCGTTCGCGATTCCTCTGCCGGGATGATATAAAGCGCGATTAGGCACATGACTTGAGGGGGCGATGCCTTGAAGGGGAGGTGGCATGACCAACGAGCTTGAGATTGCCGGTGCCGCCTCGGTCGGCGGCCTGTCGGCGGGCGGGCACCACCCGGTCGATCCGGGCAAGCCATGCGAGAATTGCGGGACGATTGTCACCGAGCGCTATTGCACGCGTTGCGGACAGCTTGCCTCGGATTTCCACCGGCCATTCTTCAGCCTGGTCACCTCAAGCGTTGCGGATGTCTTCGCGCTCGACGGACGGTTGTGGCGTACGCTCCCGATGTTGGTCTTCCGGCCGGGCCGGCTGACCCGGAACTACCTGGATGGCAAGCGGGCGCGTTACGTGCCGCCGTTCCGGATGTTCCTGCTGGCCTCGGTGATTTTCTTCCTGACTGTGTTCACGCTTGGCGACCGGCTCGGCTGGTACAAGGACTGGAAATTCGCTCCGTCGCTGGGCACCGGGTTCGAGGTCAACATGGGCGTCAGGACGGCGGACGATCAACCGCCTCCGGCGCCGGATCCGGAAGTGAACCCAGCCGCCCCGGACACGCCGACGATCGAGACGCTGCGCGAGCGATTGCAGAACGTTGCCTTGTCGGACGCCGAGCGTCAGGAAATCGAACAGCAAATCCAGGATATCACCAGCCGGATTGACTTGTCGGGCCTGCTGACGCCCGACGGCAAGGTTGACCGGGTGGCACTTCGCCGGATTGTCGAGGAGCGGACTGGCCCGGGTGCGACGTCCGGCGAGATCGAGGTCGCCTACCGCGCTGCCGAGCACGCAGCGGTCGTTTACGAGAATCAGGACCGGTTCGCCAACCGGCTGCGGGAATGGGCCCCGCGATTCAGCCTCCTGTTTATGCCGATCCTGACCCTTACGCTTGCGATGCTGCATGCCTGGCGACGCAAGGTATTCGTTTATGACCATGCAATTGCTGCGCTGCACTTCCAGACCTTCGTCTATATCCTCCTGACCATCCTGATCCTGCTCGGCGCACTGGCGCATGTGGCGGTCGGAACCCTGGTTTGGGTGGGCAGCCTGAGTGTCGTCGCCTACCTCTACCGTCTGCTGCGGGTGGCGTATGGATCGGGCAGGTTCATGTCGGTCCTGCGGACCTTCATCCTGCTGATTTCGGGCATAACTGTTCTGTCATTGCTCGCCGTGGGGCTGGTTCTGCTCAGCTTTGTGCTGACTTGAGTGCACAATGGTCGCGCAACTGAGGCAAATAAACCACACAACCACGGTTTCGGTGACAGAACGGTAACGGCGCGTTGACGCCATCGTGACGAGGGCCTTACGACTTACACCAAGTCCGGATTTCAGGGGTCCGGGCAAGCATCCATGACGGGTGCTGGTTTAACTTTTGGAGGTACCATAGTGAACGGGAAGTCAATGAGATCCCGCCTGCTTGCCTCGTCCGTGTTCGCGGGCGCAGCATTCTTGGCACATACAAACATGGTCGCAGCAGCACAGGAAGACGATGCTGTTGATACGGTTGCGCCAGCCGAGGCTGACAGCACGGCCCGCCAGCAGACGGTCTACGTCACCGGCACGCGCATCGCACAGCCCAACCTGACCACCACCAGCCCGGTTTCGTCTGTTTCTGCAGACGACATCAAGCTGCAGGGTGTCACCCGCGTTGAAGACCTCATCGTCCAGCTGCCGCAGGCTTTCGCCGCACAGAACTCGACGGTTTCAAACGGCGCATCGGGCACTGCAACGGTTTCGCTGCGCAACCTCGGCTCGACCCGTACGCTGGTCCTGATCGACGGCAAGCGCATGCCCTACGGCTCGCCGAACGATCCTGCAGCTGACCTCAACCTGATCCCCGGCGCTCTCGTAGAGCGCGTCGACGTTCTGACTGGTGGCGCTTCGGCTGTTTACGGTTCGGACGCTATCGCGGGCGTCGTCAACTTCATCATGAAGGACGATTTCGAAGGCGTTCAGATCGACACCCAGTACGGCCTGTTCCAGCACAACAACGACTATGACACGAACGGCGACCTTCGTGATGTGATCGCAGGACGCGCTGTCGGCAACCCATCGCAGTTCAAGATCCCGGAAGACAATATCATCGACGGCATTTCGAAAGAAATCACCGCAACGATGGGCATCAATACAGAAGACGGACGGGGCAACCTGACCGCTTGGGTCGGCTTCCGCGACAACGACGAAGTGCTGCAGAAAAATCGCGACTATTCAGCTTGCGCGATTGGTGCTGCGACGGCAACCGGCTTCACCTGTGGCGGTTCATCGACGGCCTTCCCGGGTCGTTTCACCGATTTCGCCACGTTCGACTACACGATCGATGCGAGCACCGGCGAGTTCCGTAACTGGACCGGCAACGACCAGTACAACTTCGGCCCGCTGAACTTCTACCAACGTCCTGACCAGCGCTACACGGTTGGCTTCAATGGCCACTACCAGGTCAACGACAATGTCGAAGCCTATTCGCAGTTCATGTTCATGGACTACGAGTCGAACTCGCAGATCGCACCGACCGGCGACTTCTTCGCTACCGGCACGATCAATTGCGACAACCCGCTACTGTCGGCTTCTCAGGCGGCAGACATCGGTTGTGACGCAGCGGCCATTACGGCAGGCACAGTCATCCCGATGTATATCGGACGCCGGAACATTGAAGGCGGCGGCCGTCAGGACCACCTCGGCTACCAGACCTATCGTGGCGTTGTGGGCATTCGTGGCGACCTCGTGGAAGCATCGGGTTGGTCATATGACCTCTCGGCACAATACTCGCAGGTTACCCTGGCTCGTGCCTACACGAACGAGTTCTCGGTCACCCGCCTGAACCGGGCCATCGACGTCGTCGACGTCAACGGCACGCCGACCTGTCGTTCGGTTGTCAACGGCACCGACCCGAACTGCGTTCCGTGGGACATCTTCACCATCGGTAACGTGACCCCAGCAGCCTTGGCCTATCTTCAGGTTCCGCTGCTGCAGAACGGTACCACGACGCAGAACGTCGTGTCAGGCGTCCTGTCCGGCGACCTTGGCCAGTATGGCTTCAAGAGCCCGGCGGCCGACACCGGTCTGCAGGTCGCATTTGGTATCGAATACAAGCGTGACTCGCTCGAATCCATCACCGACAACTCGTTTGCAACGGGCGACGGTGCCGGACAGGGCGGTCCGACGATCGGTCTCTCGGGTGCCATCGATTCCTACGAAGGCTTTGGTGAATTCCAGATGCCACTGGTTGAAGGCAAGCCGGGCGTTGAGCTTCTCTCGCTTGAGGGCGCTTACCGTTACGCTGACTATTCGACCGGTGTCAGCGCCGAATCGTACAAGCTCGGCGGCGACTATGCTCCAACCTCCGACATTCGCTTCCGTGCCAGCTTCCAGAAGGCTGTCCGCGCACCGAACGTCATTGACCTCTTCCAGGCACAGGGCTTCAACCTGTTCGATCTGGACGACGATCTCTGCGATTTCGTCGACCCGGCTGGCGACGGCACCGGTGGTTCCGCTTGTATCGGCACCAACCCGTGGCAGGTCTCATTGACTCAGGCGAATTCCGGTGCCCTGAACAGCCCGGCTGGCCAGTACAACTTCCTGCAGGGCGGTAACCCCGGCCTCGACCCGGAAGAAGCAGAAACATTTACGGTCGGCTTCGTTGCCACCCCGTCGTTCCTGCCCGGGTTCAACGCTTCGGTCGATTACTATGACATCGACATCACGCAGGCGATCACGACCGTCGGCGCTGGCATTACGATGCAACTCTGCTACCTGCAGGGCGATCAGGATGCCTGTAGCCGCATCGTCCGCAACCAGAACGGCCAGCTTTGGGTCGGCACCGGTAACGTGATCGATACGAACACCAACATCGGTGGTGTGCACACTTCGGGTGTCGATATCAGCGCGGCCTACGGCTTCGACATCGGCGCACTGGGTGCGCTCTCCGCGACGCTCAACGGCACCTGGCTCGACAGCTACGACTACGATCCGATCGGCCAGACCTTTGCCGAGTACGATTGCGTCGGCGAGTACGGAAACGACTGCGGCACCCCGACTCCGGAATGGCGTCACCGCGCCCGCCTGAGCTGGGCCACGCCGTATGACGGTCTCGACCTGTCGGCAACGTGGCGCTACATGGGCGCTGTGGACCTCGACACAGGTGCAACCGGCCGCGTCGACTCCACGCTCGATGCGCAGAACTATCTCGATCTCGCCGGCCAGTGGGCCGCTCGCGACTGGGTGGCGTTCCGCTTCGGCGTCAACAACGTGCTGGATGACGATCCCCCGCTGTCGGCTTCGGTCGGCACGACGGGTAACGGTAACACCTACCCGCAGTCGTATGACGCGCTGGGCCGTTACTTCTTCGTCGGTGCGACGCTCGACTTCTAGTCGCTGCGCCTCACGGCAAACATTGGAAACGGCGGTCCCTCGGGGCCGCCGTTTTTCTTTGTTGGTGGGGTCCGTGCCAGCGCGCAGCCTAACGTGCGCCGGATTCCGGCGGGCAGGTGAGTGCGGAAAGACCTATTTTGGGGCACGCCAGCGGGCGTAGATCGCAGTGGGCAGGAGCCGGTCGCTGCCCTGTTGCGGCAGCGCCATTTCGCCCATTTCCATCGCGCCGCCGAACGGCTTCATCCGGTCGGCCAGGGCCTGAGCGAGGGCGATGTAGGAGAGGCGCACGGCATAGGCCGTCAGGATCACGAACAGCGGTCGATCGCTCAACAGGTCGCGGACCTGGTCGAGCAGTTCCGGCAGGTTTTCCTCGAAACGCCAGGTCTCGTTCTTGGGCCCGCGGCCGAATTTCGGCGGGTCCAGGATGATCGCGTCATACTTGCTGCCGCGGCGGACTTCGCGCGCCGTGAATTTCATGGCGTCGTCGGCGATCCAGCGGATCGGGCGGTCGTCGAGGCCGCTGAGGGACTGGTTTTCCTTGCCGTATCCGTTCGATTTCGGGCTCGCGTCGAGGTGCACAGTGTCGGCCCCCGCAGCTGCGCAGGCGAGTGACATCACGCCGGTATATCCGAATAAATTCAAGGTCTTGACGCTGTTCCCCCGAGACCGGATCAGGTCTTGTGCGAAGCGCCAGTGGACCGAATGTTCCTGGAAGATGCCCATATGCCGGAAGGCGGTGCGGCGGGCATGGAAGGTCAGGCCGTTCCAGCGCATCGGCCAGGTGTCGAGCGCCTGCGGCGACAGGACTTCCCATTGACCGGATCCATCTTCATCACTGTTTTTGCTGGAAAAACGTGCGTCGGCCTTCCACGATTCGACGGGCCGGGCCGGTTCCCAGAAGGCCTGCGGATCGGGGCGGATGACGGTCTGGCGTCCGAAGCGTTCGAGCTTCTGCAAATGACCGGAATCGAGCAGGGCATAGTCTTCCCAATCGTCCGCGATCAGCAGTTTAGTCTCTGTTTTCATTGGAAATCCCGTTGCCGCCAGGCTTCGTAGACCATGATCGCGGTGGCCTGCGCAAGGTTCAGGCTGTCGGCGCCGCCGCGCATGGGGATGAGGACGAGATGATCGCATTCTGCTTCGACGGCGGGTGGTAGGCCGGCCTGTTCGTTGCCCATCAGGATCACTGCATCCTGTTGCAGGTTCACCAGATCGTGGCGGGCGGTGCCGTTCACGGAAGCGGCAAAAGTGGCAAGACCAGCCTTGCGGCGCCAGGCTTCGAAGGCGGCATGGCTCGTGGCGGCGAAGGGCATGTCGAAAATCGAGCCCATGGAGGCCCGGACGGCCTCGAAACTGTAAGGATCACAGCAGGTTCCGATCAGGATGACGCCGCTGGCCCCGGCGCAGTCGGCGGTCCGCAGGATGGTTCCGAGATTGCCGGGATCGCGCACCTCATAGAGCGCAACATACAGCGCTGGTGCCGGTTCCTGGCCGGATTTCAGCTGGTTGAGGGCAAGGGAACGCTGGTGGAACGTGCCGACAACACTCTGGGCGTTGTCCTTATGCGTGATCCTAGTCATCAGACGCTCGGGCACGTGCACGATGCGCGCCCCGGCGCTGGCGGCGCGATCGGAGAGGGCGGCGATATGGGGCCGGCTCGCCATCGCCTCGGCGATCACGAACGTGTCCGGCTTCCAGCCATTGACGAGGCCCTGTTCGGCCAGCCGGGCGCCTTCGGCCAAGAACAGGCCGGTCTCGGTGCGCTCTTTCTTCCGCTCCAGACTTTTCAAGGTCTTGATCAGGGGATTGGAGGGCGATGTGATCCGTTCGGGCGGGCGGTTCATGACGGTTCGGGGGCTTCCGGTGGGTCTGCGGGCCGGTCTTGCGGTGACTATCTGAATAGGGCATCCCTCGAGTAAGGGAATGCCTAACCGGAGGGAAGTGGGGTCACGTATGAAATGGCTCAACCATCTGACAGGGGGCGTCGCGTTTGTCGGACTGGCCGCCTCCTGGTGGTGGAGCATGAACGCGTCTCCCACCAATGCGGCTAACCTGCAACGCGAGTTGACCGGCAATGCCGAGGCAGCACTCGCTGCGGGCGGCTTCGACTGGGCCAGCGTGCAGATGGACGGACAGCGTGCCGTACTTACCGGGGCGGCCCCGACACGGGATTCCATGCTGGCGGCAGCCGACGCGCTGCTGCACTCGTCCGGGCCGGGCGGGGTGCTGCTTGGCGGGGTGACGATTGTCGAGAGCGCCGTCGATCCGGCCAAGCCGGTATCGCCCTTTGTCTGGCGGGCAATCCGAACCGCGGACGGGCAGCTGCGGGTCGATGGCCATGTGCCAAGCCAGGCCGTCGGGCGGCAGCTGGAAGAGGTGGCAGGCCAGCTCGCCAAAGGCGGGCCGGTCACGGCGGACATGCAGATCGAGGCCGGCGCGCCGGGCGGGAATTGGCAGGGCGTTGCGCGGCTCGGACTCGAAGCACTGGCGCAGATGGATGCGGGGCAGGCCCGTCTGTCGGACACGACCCTTCGGGTCAGCGGCGTGGCGATGGACAGTGCCGTACGGGCGCGGCTGTCGGCGGACATCGCGAACATTTCGGCACCGTATCGCGGCGAGCCACTGATCAAGGGACCGTCCCTCTGGTCGGCGGTGCATGAGGGCGACCGGCTGGTTCTGTCCGGCCGGATCGCCACCGAGGCTGAGCGGGTGCGCGTCGTCGAAATCGCCACGATGTATTTCGCCGGTGAAGTCGATGACCAGATGGACGTGACCGAAGGCGTCAGCGATGACTGGCTGGACGGCGTCGAAGTCAGCCTGCCGCACTTTGCGCATTTCCGGAGTGGCGAGATGGGCTTTCATCCCGACGAAACCGGCCTGACCATCGAAGGCGAGGCAGCGGGGAGCACGCTGCAATACCTGCGCGAGGACCTCGCCCGGATTGGAAGCCGGTATCCGGTGAATATCGTTACCGACACATTGCAGGCCGACGTGGCAGAGATAGAGGGCATCGATTTCGGCGGCGATCCGGTGGCGGCCTGCGGTGCGGCGTTTGCAGCGGTCCTGGCCGGCAATCCGGTGACCTTCGAGCCGGGCAGCGCGCGGATCAGCCGGGACAGCGGCCGGACGCTCGACAAATTGATGGCGGTGTCACAACGCTGTGCCCCGAATCTCGTATTCGAACTCGGCGGGCATACGGATATTGCGGGCGACCGGGCGGCGAACCTGGTCCTGAGCGAGGCACGGGCGCGTGCTGTGGCGGTGTATATGCAGGATGCAGGTTTCGACGGGACACGGCTGTCTGCTATCGGCTATGGTCCTGATCACCCGGTGCAGCCTAATGACACCGAAGAGGGCCGCGCGGCCAACCGCCGGCTGGAATTCAAGGTTCTAGAACGGAGCAATTGATGGCCTGGCTTGTGACTCATATGTGGGTGGCGCTCGTTGCGACGGGATTCTTCGCCGTCCTGCTCGGCTGGTCGGCCCGGGGAATCCGCTTGATCGGCGCTGTGCGCAAAGCGCGCGTTGAACGCGATGTGGCGCAGACCGAGCTTGGCCAGGCCCGCGAAGAGATCGAAAAACTGTATGCCGCGCAGCGCCGTACTCCGGCCACCGCCAGCCATGCGCCGGACCCGCGTGTGGCGCAGCTGACCGCGCAGCTTGAGAAGGCGATGACGGAACTGAACGCGCTGAAATCGGCACCGAAGATCGTGTTGCCACCATCGGCCGTGGCGGCGAAGGCCGCGACTGCGCAGGCAGCAGCATCGGAAGAGCCGACCGTCGCCTGGCGGAACCGGCACCTCGAAGCCCGTGTCAAACATCTCGAAACGCAGCTTGCCGAGCAGGCAGCTGCGCTTGAAACGGCCAAGGCCGCACCGGTCGAGGTGACGCC
>JBGSKI010000034.1:0-7638 GCA_041741315.1 Hyphomonas sp.
CCGAGCGACCAGCGCAGCGCCATTTCCAGCGACAGGATTGCCGCGCAGGGATTGGCGATGCCCTTGCCGGCAATGTCAGGCGCCGATCCATGCACCGGCTCATAGAGGCCCGGCATTCCCGATGCGCCGAGCGAGGCCGAAGGCAGCATGCCGATCGAACCCGTCAGCATGGCGGCCGCGTCCGACAGGATGTCCCCGAACAAATTGTCGGCAAGGATCACGTCGAACTGTTTTGGCGCACGGACCAGTTCCATGGCGCAGGCATCCGCATACATGTGGCTGAGATCGACCCCTGCGCCGAATTCCGCATGCGCCACCGTCACTTCCTGGCGCCAGAACAGGCCGGATTCCATCACGTTCGATTTCTCGACCGAACAGACACGTCCGTTCCGGCCGCGTGCAATATCAAACGCGACGCGCGTGACGCGTTCGATCTCGGGATGCGTGTAGACGGCCGTATCGTATCCGCGCCGCAGGCCGCCGGCTTCGTCGATCCCGCGCGGCTGGCCGAAATACACCCCGCCCGTCAGTTCCCGGACGATCATCAGGTCGAGACCCTCGATCACTTCCCGCTTGAGGCTCGAAGCATCGACCAGCGCCGGAAAGCAGAAGGCCGGGCGTAAATTGGCGAACACGTCCATGCCCTTGCGCAGCGCGAGCAGCCCGGCCTCGGGCCGCTTGTCGCGCGCCGCACCGGCCCATTTCGGACCACCCACCGCCCCGAGCAGGACCGCGCTCGACCGGAGGGCTTTCTCCAGGCAATCTTCCGTCAGCGGAACGCCATGTGCGTCGATAGACGCACCGCCCACCAGGCCGTCCTCGATCAGGATATCCGGTGCAAGGATCGCCGCCAGCCGCCGCGCTTCCGCAACGACTTCCGGCCCGATGCCATCACCGGGAAGCAGCAGGAGGGTCTGTTTCATATCAGGTACGGTTTATCACATTCCGGTGTCGCGTGGCATTTCGCCCCGGCGATCGCGCAACTTTTGCAAATCGCGATCCGCATCCTCTTTTTCCCGCTCCTCGATGGCGGCCCAGGTCGCCTTGTTATGGCAGACCTTTTCCCTGAGGATCGATCCGGACACGTCCATCATGCGGCAGTCTTCCTGCGCGCCTTCCTCGACCGTCATCCTGTTGGACCCGGAGCTGGTACAAGCCGTACAGATGATTGCTGCACCGAGCGCAGCGAAGAGTGCTTTCATGGTATAATCCTTTCAATTCAATATATGTCCGGATCGCCCCTCTCCATTTGAGGGACGGCCGTTAATAGTCCGAACTTGCCTCTTCGGCAGTTCCGTTCGTCAGCAGGTGCCTTGGGACTGTGTTGAACAGCCGGAATTGAGCCGCTGGAACTTGTCGGTCGATTCCCGGGCATTCGCTTCGGTGATCTCGTCGAATTCCTTCCAGGCCAGTTCCGATTTGCAGTCCTTGTGCTTGAACCGCGTGCCGATCACTGCCGTCGCCCGGCAGGACACAACCGAACCATCCGGAGCGATGTCGCCCTCATGGAGAACCGGCACAGCCGCCGTTTCGGTCGAAGCCGTCGCGCAGGCCGAGAAGGTAAGCAGGCCCGCGATCAGGGCAATGGAGAGCGATGAAGTGGACATTATCATTCCTTTCGCAGAATGCCGTCATTTCTAATCCAAGCAGGAGAAAGTTCAACCAATGCCCCGATCTGGCGTCTCAGCCGCCTGCCTGGGAGGCTCCGCCCGAATTCAGGCGTTGGATCTTGTCGGTCTGCTCCTTGGCGCTGTCGGCGGTCGCCTTGTCGAATTCGCGCCATTCGTCAGCGGTACGGCATTCCTTTTTTGGAAACCGCGTGCCGGTCACTTCGATCTTGCGGCAGACCGCATCCGGGCTGGCAGTCGTACCGGCATCCGCCAGTTGCTGCGGAGCCGCCGCTTCCGGTGCGACCGGCGTGGCACAGGCGGCGAGCAGCGTCGCCGCCGCGAACAGGAGTACAGAGGATTTCATGGGAGGACCTTCGCTGGTTGAAGCCTTTGCCTAGCGAGTCAAAACGGGCGGCGCAATACGTTCCCCAAGCGCAACAGCTGTTACAGATGAAAGAGACCGGATCGGTGCAGGATCTGCCTCGCAAAAGCGCATGTCGGTCGATTCCGCCCTGTTATTGCAAAATCCGGACAGATGCGTGTACCTTGGCATCCGAAGAAACCGGTTACATGAACTCAGGGAGCGGAACCCATGAAGGCTGCACATTTTCTGGTCATTGCCGCGCTGGCGACTGCCGTCGTCTCCATTGCATCGGCACAGTCGGATGTCGCGGCTGCGGAAGAGACCGGCGACCGCGTGCTCGACACGGTGACGATCACCGGCGGTGCCCATCCTGGCTATGGCAAGGCTATGGCGGCCTTTGAGGCCGGCGATTTCGCCACCGCCGAGAAGGAATTCATGAACCTGTTCGACCTGATCGGACGGGTCGAGACCCGCAAGGAAATGGCCTTCGACGAGGCCCGAACGCAGGCTGTCCAGCAGGAAGCCTCCAGTGCCTTCCGCGTTTCCAGCGCGCCCGGACAGGCCCCTCCGGGCGGCCAATCCGCCGTCAGCACCGGATCGGACTATGCCGGCACCCGCCGCAACGAGGATGTCTCCCCCCTCGGCACGAAGGACCAGGGCATCTCGCTCTACATGGCAGGCCTGTCCGAGATCCAGCTCGGCGAATACGCCAAGGCCAAGGAAAGCCTCTACCGGTCGCTGACCTTCACCAGGCGGATTGCCGATGTCCGCCTGCGGCTCGGCATCCTCGAATTGCGGGATGGACAGCCCGACAAGGCCAGGAAGCAATTGACGGCGCTCAAAAAATGGGACGCCGAGTGCAAATCGGCGTGCAGCGACGCGGCAGACATCTCGGAGTCCCTCGCGATCCTGAACCTCGGTCTCGAACAATACGAGCGCGGCGAACTGACATTCTGACCGGCGTCCAATGTTCCCCGGTCAGACCGGCTCGGCCTCTGCTTCATAGAGGCGCAAGGACCTGTCCGTGATGCCGAGCGATGCAAATTGCGCCCGCCAGGCGGCCATGTGCGCTGTTTTGAAATGCGCCGCCAGCGCCTCCCGGCTTTCCCAGCGCTCGTTGACCCGGACCAGGCCCGGATCCAGCACATCGAGACTGTAGGCGTATTCGATACAACCCGCTTCGGCGCGGCTCGCCCGGATCATCGCTTCCATGGCTGGCCGGGCTGCCTCGATCCTGTCCGGCGGCACCCGGACACTGCCTTCAATGATGATCATTGCGAAGGAGAATCCGGTGTCGCTGTTTCCTCCGCGTCCGGCTCAGCATCGCCGGGCTGTGCCGAAACCGGCGGCTTTTCCGGCAATTGTGCATTGGTTTCCGGTTTGATGCTGAAGGGATCATTGTGACAGGCCGTCACCAGAAACGCGCCCGCCAGCAGCGCCATGATGGCGCCTGGTCTGATAATCATCTCTTGCCTCCCTCAGGCCTGAATGGATTCAGCAACGCCCGGGCGTTCCACCACACCGGTTGCGTTGCAGGTTATCGAGCGCGGTTTTCGTGTTCTCTTCGACATAGGCGTCCCACTCTTCCCACGCCTTTTCGGATTTGCACTCCTTCAAGAGAAATCGCGAACCGATCTGGTCGAGCCTGCGGCAGACGATCACCGTGCCATCCGGCGAGACTTGGCCCTCCGCGGCAACTTGAGCATCATTCGGATCAATGTCGGCCGTGTCGATTGGCACGGGCGTGGCGCAAGCGCCAAGCAAAAGAGCCGCCGCTATCGCGCGAAACACACGGCTCATCTCTCCGCCTCCCGGTAAACGGAAAGCCTCTCACGCGTGAAATGGGCTGTCAAATTTCCGCAGGGTTCATGCCGCCGGCTCAAGCCACGGCATCGACAGGCGCCGCCGCGTCTCGAAGGTCGAGATATCGCCTTCCGCCTGCAGGGAGGCGCCAATTTCGTCGAGCCCCGCCATCAGGTTCGACTTCCGGCCCGCATCGATCTCGAACCGGTAGGACTCGCCATCCGGCGCCGTCACGATCTGGCTTTCGAGGTCCACCGTGAAGACATGATTGGCCCCGCCGGTCTGCACGGCGAGCTTCTCGCAGATCTCGACCGGCAGGCGCACCGGCAGGATGCCGTTCTTGTAGCAGTTATTGTGGAAGATATCGGCAAAGCTCGGCGCGATGATCACCGACAGGCCCTGATCGGCCAGCGCCCATGGCGCATGCTCTCGCGACGAGCCGCAGCCGAAATTCTCGCCCGCAATCAGGATGCCGGCGTGCGCATATTGTGGCTTGTTGAGCACGAAATCCGGGTTAGGCGACCCGTCCGCCAGCGTTTTCAGTTCATGGAACAGGCCCTTCGACAAACCGGTCCGTTCCGTCGTCTTCAGGAACTGCTTGGGGATGATCATGTCGGTGTCGACATTCGACATGGGCTTGCCCTTGTCGAGCAGGGCCGCCGCCGTACCGGTGAGTTGGGTGAACGCTTTCATGCCGGCAATCCTAGTCGCCCGCATGCGCAATGAAAAGCGTCGGAACGCCCATTGTCCCGTCCCGCACGGTGAACACGGTCGAGCCGGGTTTGCGGCCCTTGCGGATCTCGGAAACATTGAACCCGCCATCATCCAGCCGCGCCCGGGCCGCCGCCAGGTCCGCAACCGCCCAGGTCAGGCCCCAGATCCGGTCAGGCGATACAGGGTCCTGGGTTTCCCCGAGCCGGTGGATGACCTCGAATGTCAGTCCGCCCGTCCGGAAGAACAGGAACCGCGTCTTCCATTCCGGTGCCGTCCGGTCGAGCGCCAGGTCGAGTCCAAGCCGCGCGCCATAGAGGCCAAGCGCCCGGTCCGGGTTCGGCGTGTCGATGACGATATGATCGAGCGAGGTTACTGCCCCAGGTGCCGCTTCGCGCGCATCCAGCGGTGCCTCCGGCGCGATAACGAAAGTCTTGATGCCCGCCGTTTCGGCATCCGCACAGCGAAAACGGCTCCAGGAGCGCGATTTGCCGTCGATTTCGCTCATGCTTGTCCCACGCGAGACATCGCCGGGCTTCAGGCCCCGGCGGGTCATCCGGTGATGTGCCATGCCGATATCCGGCGTTCCGAAGGCCAGCGAGGTCAGCCCCGGCCCCTGTTCCTCGATGATCTGCCGCAATCGGTCGCCGACCGGTCCATCGCCCGCCGGCGCCATAAGTTCGATCGCCGTGTTGGCGACCCGGAACAGGGCGGTCGCGCTGCCATCCTCACTGCGGGCCCGCCAGTCCGCCGGCCGGCCAAGCAGTGCCGAATAGACCGCCTCCGCCGAACCGATGTCCGGCACGACCAATACAAAATGGTCCAGCCTGTCGATAATGCCTGTCATGCGTCATTGGCCTTTCGTGGGAACGGCAATACCCGCAATTCCGCCCCGTCATGGGCGAGCGACACCACTCTTCCCTCTTCGTCCAGCCAGACCTGGCAGGACTGTCTGCCTTCCTTGATCAGGTGCCGGACCTTTCGCGATCCTCCGACAGGTACCTGCCAAGCCTCTCCCCGGACCGTCAGCCGGGCCATGTATGAGACAGTGTCACCATCGAAAACCCTTTCGAATTCGCACGCCGCAGTCACCGGCGTCGAGGACTCCCGCGCCCGGGCGCGGCGTTCATCGAGTCGCAGGGAAAAATACGACGTACCAATCAGATATGCGCCGAATCCTGCCGCCAGCAGGCACACAAGAATCGGCACTTCGTCTCCCGCCACAAGGTTGATGCCGAGTCCAAGCGCGAGCATCGCAACCCCGAGCACGAAGAGGAAGACCGTGCTGAAACTCATCCGGCCTTCACGCTCTCCGACGGCAGGCAGCTGTTCACATCCTTGAAATGCGGCAGGGCCTCTACCCGCCTCATCCACTTCTGCACATGCGGGAACGTTCCGAGGTCGATCTGAGCCTGCGGCGAATAGGCGGCGATGCCATAGATATCGACATCGGCAATCGTCGGCCCGGCCCCGACCAGCCAGTCGCGGCCTTCGATCAGCGTGTTCAATTCCTTCAGGGCCCCGAGTGCCGCCTGCAGGTTCGCCTCCAGCACCTGCTCCGGGAACTTGAAGAAGCCGAGCTTGGCGGCGCGCGTGCGATAGATGCCGGTCGTCAGCTGCCCGGCGGCCCAGAGCTGCCATTCGCGGGCGCGCAGGCGCGAGGTGCGGTCCTTGCCGCCGAACTGGCCGGTCTCGTCGGCGAGATAATCGAGGATCACCGAGGACTGGCAAAGGCATTCGCCCTTGTCATGGTCTTCCAGCACCGGAACCTGGCCGTACCGGTTCTTGGCAAGGAAAGCGTCGGCCTTGTGGGCACCGGATCGCAGGTCGACATGCACATAGTCGAACGGCGTGCCGGTCAGCGACAGCATCAGGCCGACCTTGTAGGTCGGGCCGGACGCGAAAATGCCATGCAGGGTAAAACGGGTCATCGGGAAGCTCCTGTTTGCGGGCCACCTTATGCAGGCTCGAACCGCAAATGAACATCGCCCCTGCGCGAAATCCTCAAGGGCTGGCCGGACCGGACCCCGCCGTCTAGGGTCGGCTGGCAGTCACACCCCGCACGGCCGCCCCACGGAAGGAAATTGCCCATGTTTCGCCCCCTCGCGATCCTCGCCCTCGCTGCCGCCCTGCTGGCCCCGCTCGCCCGGGCCGATGACCCGGTCCTCTACCAGTACCGCACCTGGTACATCAAGGACGGTGCCGCCGGCGGCGTTGCGCAATTCCAGGCCGCGATGAATCCGGCGCTCGCCGCCTGTGGCATCGACAAGACCCTGACACCGGATGGCGTGTTCGGCGGCGGCACCGCCAGCGCGATCGAGGCGCTCGCCAGATGCCCTGCCGTCTCGGCGCAACTCGAAGCCGGCAGCCCGGCCCGCAGCGGCGCGATCACTGCCGGCCTCTGGAAGATCGTCCTTCCGGAGGCACCCGTGCCGGACGTCGACGCGCGATCCGCCGCCCTCAAGCTGACCTTCGAAGGCACCGACTACGACCACATGCAGTGGAATTTTTGCCAGAACCGCCCCCGCTTTGATCCGGCATCCGGCCAGAATACCTGTTATTCCAATGACCGCGCCTCCTTCATCACCTGGGGCCCGAACGGCGCGACCGCCGGACATGGCCGCGAAGTGCAGGCAATCATCAATGCCTTCGTCGCCGCCGATCCCGCAGCAAAAGGCCCGGTCCTCGATTCCGCCTTCGGCAGCGAGGCCCCCGCCGTCCGCCGGATGCTGGACATGAATGCGTCGAAGGGCAATTCCTCGCTCGAGATCTATCTCTGCGGCGTCTGGATGTCGCCCGCACGCCGGGACGCTTGGACGAAAGGCTTCGAGACCTTCGGCCGGACACCCGGCGTCGCCGCGCTCTATCGCGACGTCTATCGCTCGCAATCCTTCGACGGCGGCAAGATCGAGACCTTTTACAAGGTCTGGTCCGCGCCGGAATTCGGCCTGTCCGTCACCGAACTCGACCATGCCTTCTTCGTCGACCGGTCGGCCCAGATGAGCGTCTCCGCCTCCGCCCTGACGACGGCGCTGCGCAAGATGAAAGCCGGGAAAGGCTCGGCATGGCCTGCCGCACCGGCAGACATCCGCCGCTACGTCGCGCTGAATGTCCGCCCACCGAACCAGGTCACCGACCGGCTCGGCCGCG
>JBGSKI010000035.1:0-1892 GCA_041741315.1 Hyphomonas sp.
TATCAGGCAGAAGTGGCTGGATAATCCGCCACTCCGCATCCGAAAGATCAAAACGGGCCATCGACAACCTCCTGTCAAAATGGAGATTGAATCACACTTCGGCCTCAACAGGAATCCTGTTTATGAGTACAGAATCTAGTCCGGGTCAGAGGTCCGGATCGGGACTTTTCGGGAAGACGCCGAGCAGTTTAAGCGACTGGGTAAAGAAGCCGACTTCCTGAAGAGCCAGCTGAACCGGGCGTTCGTCCGGGTGGCCGTCGATCTCGGCATAGAATTGCGTCGCCGCGAACGAGCCGCCGATCATGTAGCTTTCCAGCTTGGTCATGTTGATGCCATTGGTGGCGAACCCGCCCATCACCTTGAACAGGGCGGCGGGAATGTTGCGCACCTCGAACAGGAACGCAGTCTTGGCCGGGCCGTCGCCGGCCTCGATGTCGGAATGGTCGCGCGACATGATCACGAACCGCGTCGTGTTGTGGGCGGCGTCCTCGATGTTCTCGGCAAGGATATCGAGGCCATAGACCTCGGCGGCAAGGCGTGGCGCGATCGCGGCGATTGTCCGGTCACCCAGCTCGGCCACTTCGCGCGCCGCACCAGCCGTGTCGGCCGCCGTCACCGGGTCGATCCCATGCGTGCGCAGGAAGTTGCGGCACTGGCCGAGGCCCATGATGTGCGAGCGCGCCTTTTTCACGTCCGCCAGCTTCACGCCCGGCAAGGCCATCAGCTGGAACCGGATCGGCAGGTAGTATTCGGCGACGATCTGCAGCGTCGTGGTCGGCAACAGGTAATGGATGTCCCCGACCCGGCCGGCGATCGTGTTCTCGACCGGAATCATGGCGAGATCGGCCTCGCCCTTCTCGACAGCGGTGAAGCAATCCTCGAAGGTCCGGCACGGCAGTGGCTCAAAGCCCGGATAGGCCGCGTTGCAGGCGATGTGGGAATTGGCCCCCGGTTCGCCCTGGTAAGCGATTTTTCCCGTCATTTTCCGGTCCTTGCGTCGGTTGTGCTGCGTCGGATCGCCGCGACAATCAGGGGAAGCCTCCCCGCCGCGCAGGCTTTATATTGCGACGCACCGGTTAGCGTGCCAAAAGGCGCGCGCCAAGCCTTATGACCAGATAGATTCGAAGGAACGTCCCCATGGGAGAACTCGGTCTCAACAAGATCCTGGGCGCCATTCTGGCGACCGCTCTCGGCCTGTTCGGCCTGAAGACGCTTTCGGATGTGGTTTTCCACAAGGGGGGTGAAGCCCATCACTCTGAAGAGGCCGAACCGGTCTCGATGAGCGAGAAGATGTGCGAGAAGTTCGCCTACTGCGTCGAAATCGCCGAAACGGGCGGTCCGGCCGAGGCCGAGGAAGTGTTCGACCTCGGCGCCCTGCTGGCCAGCGCGGACGCCTCCAAGGGCGAACGCGTCTTCAAGGGCCAGTGTTCGACCTGCCACACGATCGAGTCCGGCGGTGCCAACGGCACTGGCCCGAACCTGCACAATATCGTCGGCGCACCCGAGGGCAAGCACCCGGGCTTTGCCTATTCGGCCGCCTTCCAGACCATGGACGGCACGTGGACCTATGAGCACCTCAACGACTGGCTCAACAACCCGGCCTCCTATATGCGCGGCACGGCGATGTCCTTCGCCGGCCTCCGCAAGGATGCCGACCGCGCCAACGTGATCGCCTATCTCGCCGCCAATACCGAGAACCCGCCGCCCTTCCCGGCACCGCTGGCCGCAACCGAAACCGCCGCCGAAGGCGAAGCTGCCCCGGCCGAAGGCGAAGCTACCCCGGCCGAGGGCGAGGCTGAAGTCCCGGCTCCGGCGGCTACGGAAGGCGAAGCAACGCCAGAAGCCGCTCCTGTCGAAGCTCCGGCCCCTGTCGAAACCCCCGCAGATGCGCC
>JBGSKI010000036.1:0-4326 GCA_041741315.1 Hyphomonas sp.
CGTCGCGGAACAGGCGCGCTGGCGCGATCTGGATGACTTGCTCGACGCCGGCGTCTCCGCCGCGATCAAGCCTCGCGCGGACTGCTGACCTCAGGCCGCGTCCGTCGATTCCCTGCGCTCCTCGAGCGCCGCCATTTCCGAATAATAGTCGAGCTTCTCGAGCAGGTATTCGAGGTCGGTCTTCGGGATCGCCTGGAACTGCGTCAGCACGCGCTCGATCATGCGCGCC
Organism: Hyphomonas sp.; assembly: GCA_041741315.1. Lineage (GTDB taxonomy): Bacteria > Pseudomonadota > Alphaproteobacteria > Caulobacterales > Hyphomonadaceae > Hyphomonas. The sequence continues at coordinate 230 of JBGSKI010000036.1, forward strand.
CGGAACCGTGCCCGGTCATTGTGCCCGCCATCGTGCTGCGTCTCGTGGAAGACGCCGACCGCCGCCCGGAACGCCGGCAGCATCTTCCGCGGCAGTCCGGCGCGGTCGAACACCGCCTGCAGGCCGAGCGGGCCGGCATCGTGGATCATCAGCCACACCCGCTGGTGCGTCACGCCCGACAGTTCTGCCAGCGCATGCTCGACAAACGGCATCTGGCCACAGCACAGCGCCCGCATGATCAGCGAATGGCTGAGCCGCCCATTGAGATTCAGTTGCGCCACAAAGCGCGGCAGGTCATGGCTGCGGCCCGCCTGCTCCACCAGGTCGACCGTCGCCCGTTCCCGCGCTCCGGAAGCCAGGTCGATAGCCAGTTGCGCCGGAAGCTCATGCTTGTTGACCAGCAGGTCGAACAACTGGCCGGACACCAGCGACACCATCTTCTCGGCAATATGCGTCGGAATATAGTCGCGGCGGATCAGGCCCGACTGGACCGTTTCGTCACGCCCGAAGCGGCGCAGCGTGTCCTCGTAGGACTTGTCGGACCATTCCGCCCCGGCATTTGCCGTCAGCGTCCGCACGGCCTCGACCGCGCCATGTTCCGAAATCACTTCCGTCAGCGTCACCGACAGGCTGTCTCGCGCCGCAATCGCTGCCTGCTTGGCCGCCGTGACCGACAGGACCAGTTCGACCAGGTCCTCATCGGTGAACACTGGCGAATCCTGCAGCAAGGGAATTGCGACCGCCTCGATGTCCCGGGCCAGTTTCAGCGCGATGTCGCGCGGCAGGATCGGCGAGTTGCGCAGCGTGACCGACAGCGTCCGGCGCACCAGGTCGGCGGCGTCGTTCGCCAGAATTCCCATGATTTCCTGCGCGTAGCGCACTTCATCCTCGTTCAGGATGTCCAGCGAGATGCGCCGGCACAACCGGTGCGCGACCGAAGCCCGCTGCTCCGGCGTATCGCCCTTCACGAGGCGAACAATGTCCTGTTCCGACAATTGGGGGCGGATGCTTTGCACAGCCATTGGCGGTGATTCCCTGATTAACTAGCTTCGCCACATTCGCCGCCACCGGTTAACGCCCAGTTTACCAGCTCCAACTGACTTCGCCCCGGAACGCAAAAACGCCGGACCTTTCGGGCCCGGCGTCATGTTTTTCAGACAACCGGTACCTGCCGGTCAGTCGTCGATTTCGGCGAACAGGTCTTCGCGCGACACGGTCTTGTCCTCAACCTTGGCGGCGCCAAGGATATAGTCGACCACCTTGTCCTCGTAGATCGGTGCGCGCAGCTGCGCCATGGCGCCCTGGTTCTTCCGGAAGAAATCGATCACTTCGCGTTCCTGGCCCGGATACTGGCGGGCTTCGCGGATCAGCGCCTGGTTCACTTCCTGCTCGGTGATGCGGACATCCGCAATCCGGCCGATTTCGGCGAGCACCAAGCCGAGACGCACGCGGCGCGCCGCGATCGTGCGGTATTCCTCTTTCAGCTCTTCTTCCGGCTTCGCCTTTTCCTCGTCGGACACGCGGCCGGCATCCATTTCCGTCTGCAGCTGTTGCCAGATCTGCTGGAATTCCTGTTCCACCATGTTCGGCGGCAGGTCGAAATCGTGCAGCGTGTCGAGCTGGTCGAGCAGCGCGCGCTTCGCCTTGTTGCGCGAGGCACCGGCATGCTCTGCGGCCAACTGGTCGCGGATCAGGCCCTGAAGCTGCTCGAGGGATTCCAGGCCGAGGCCCTTGGCGAAGTCCTCATCGATCTCCGGCGTCTTCGGCGCGCGCACTTCGTGCACTTTCACTTCGAACACCGCCGCCTTGCCGGCGAGGTTTTCAGCCGGGTAGTCGTCCGGGAAGGACACGTTGAGGTCCTTCTCTTCGCCCGTCTTGACGCCGAGGAGCTGCTCCTCGAAGCCCGGAATGAAGCGGCCGCCACCCAGTTCGATCGATTGCTGCTCGGCCTTGCCGCCATCGAACGGCTCGCCGTCGATCTTGCCGAGGAAGTCGATGACGACCACGTCGCCATCCTTGGCCTTCGCGGTCTTGGCGCGCGGCTCGAATTTCTTGTTCTGTTCGGCGAGGCGGCCCAGCGCTTCGGTCACCTGCTCGTCCGAAACCTCGGCGACCGGGCGCTCGATGGTGATCGCCGTCACGTCCGCCGGGATGAATTCCGGCATCACGTCGACATGCATGTGATAGGACAGGTCGGCCTTGCCGGTGACGACTTTCTCGATGTCGTCTTCCAGGTGCACGTTCGGTTGTCCGGCGGGGCGCAGCGCATTGTCTTCAAGCGCCTTCTGGTTGGTCTCATTGACCAGCTTGTCGATCACTTCGCCCATCAGGTCGCGGCCGTACATCTTGCGCACGTGCGCCGCCGGCACCTTGCCCGGACGGAAGCCCTTGAGGCGCATGCCGGGCCGGATTTCCTCGATACGGGCGTCGAGTTTCGACTGCAATTCCTTCGCAGACACCTTCACCGCAAAGGTGCGGCTGAGACCTTCGGCCTTGGTCTGGGTCACTTCCATGGGTTTACTCGTCCGTTCTGTGGATCGAAGCCGGCTCTGCCTTCGGGGCGCCGCACTGATCTGTCTCTGAAGGGGCGGCTTATGTCATAGCCAAAAGCCCCTGTCCACGCGGGTTCTCAGCCTTTGTCAGCCGCTGCGGCTGGTGCGGATGAGAGGACTGGAACCACTACGCCTTGCGGCGCTGGAACCGACATCCGGTGCGCCTGCCAATTCCGCCACATCCGCGCACCCGGCCGGATGAATCGGGTTCACTGCCCCAACGCGAAGTCCAGGGCCGCACACACGGCCGCCACCTGCGCCCGGACGCAGTCTTCCGGGGTGACGCGCGGGCTGTCGGGATAGACTTCGGTGGTCGTCTTGAACCGTGCATTCGTGATCGACGCGCACAGCGCCAGCTGCGCCAGCGGATATTCGATGACGCCCCGCGCAATGACGGGCGAGCCGATGATCTCGCCCTTCTCGTCCGCCGGGGCGATATGGGTCACCTGCTCGACGGCCGAGATGATCGCCTCCTGGAACGCCAGCTGCCGGTCTTCCGTGTCGGCGACCAGGTAGAACCCGTCCGGGATGAGGCCCGGTTCGGACGTCACGCCGTCGCGCGCGCTCAGGGCCGGCCGGAACTCGGTCTCGTCGCTGTCCGTCGTCTCGTGCAGGTCGATATGGAGAAGATAGTCGCTTGAGGCCGACCGCACCCATTCCATCAGGGTCGTCGCCTCGCGTGCGGGTCCGTCCGCCCGGAAATTGCGGTTCGGATCGACGGCATCGTAATTCCACCGGTTGATGCGCTCATAGGCCCACGGGCTCACACAAGGCGCCACCAGAAGGTTGACCTTCCCGGCATAGGCGGCGGCAGCTTCCTCCAGAAAGGCCAGCGCGCCCATGACGCCGCTCGTCTCGTATCCGTGCACGCCCCCGGTCACGAGCGCAGTCGGCAGCGCAGGGTCCATCTCACCGCAGCGAAAGGCATACAGATCATAGGCGTCCGCGCCATATTCGATCCGGCCATAGCTGACCCGCTCGAACCGGTCGCCCAGCGCCTTGATTCGAGTGACGACATCCTCGGCATAGCTCCGCTGCGCCTTTTGCAGCGCCCGCCAACGGCCGCGCTCCGCCTCGCCCCAGGGCTCGCCCGGAACGCCGATCGAGGGATCGAATGTCATGCTGGTTGTTTCCTTTGTGTCTGAACGCGGCGATCATACGAGAAGCCGGCTCTCGCTTGCGCTTCGAGCATTCGATTTCTGGCGCGGAGCGCCACCGCAATCGAATGGTGCGGATGAGAGGACTCGAACCTCCACGCCTTGCGGCGCTGGAACCTAAATCCAGTGCGTCTACCAATTCCGCCACATCCGCGTTCCGGAGGCACACTTAGGCGAGCCGGCGCGGGCACACAACGGGGGCCGCCTCACGGGTGCAAAATCAGCGCTGCCGTGCCGGAGAGCCGGGCCCGTTGTCCCTCAGCTGCGTTCGCCGTGCAGCGCGCTCAGGATGTCCGGAACCTGCCGTTCGAGGTCTTCGGAAATCAGCCCTGCCCCGACCCGGCGGCCTGCCTCGCCATGGATCCAGGCCGCCATGCTGGCGGCAACC
>JBGSKI010000037.1:0-1920 GCA_041741315.1 Hyphomonas sp.
GCGGCAGGCTGGACGCCAAGCTGACGCGGGCAGCCTTCTACGATCTCGTCGATCTGGCCGTGCCGGCCGCCGATGACCCGGACATGCTGGGCGTGTGGAGCCGGGGCGCGTTCTTCCCCGTCGGACCGGCGGCCTGATCCCTCAATGGCGTGGAATGGACTTGATGATTTTCTGGCGCGCGCCGAGGCGCGGCTCGATCCTCCTGTCGGTACTGGCCGGCTGGGGGAGGGCGGGGACATGGATTTCCTGTTGCCGGAGGAAGTCGCGATCATTCGGCCGGCCGCCGTGCTGGTCGGGATCCTGCCGCGCGATGGCGGGGCGACAGCGCTGCTGACCCTGCGGCCGGACACGATGGCCACGCATGCCGGGCAGGTTGCGTTCCCGGGTGGCAAGGTCGATCCGCTGGACCTTGACGAGGTCGCCGCTGCGTTGCGGGAGGCGCAGGAGGAAGTCGGTGTGACGCCGGATGATGTGCAGATACTTGGCAAGGCAGCGCCCTACGTGACCGGAACGCGGTTCCGGATCACCCCGGTGGTCGCGCTGTTGCCGCACGATTTCGTGCCGATGCCGGACCCGACCGAAGTGGCCGACGTGTTTGAAACCCCGCTCGAGTTTCTGATGAATGCCGGCAACCACCGGACGGGCGAGGCGATGTACATGGGCAAGTCCCGCCGGTATTATGAAATGCCCCACAATGGCTACAGGATATGGGGCGTCACGGCGGGAATCATCCGGCGGCTCTACCAGACCCTGTACGAGGCCTGACCGGTAGTGTTTGGGAGTTTGGCCAGTCCGCTCTATGAGCTATCCTGACCATCTACCAATCAGGGGAACATCCATTGGCCGGCCGGATACTGTTTGAAATCTTCTTCTTCTCGATCCCGTTCGTTGTGTTCGGCCTGTACCTTGCTGCGACGGCGGATGCCGAACAGGAGGGACGCCGCAAGTGGCCGATCAATATCCTGTTCCTGTGCGGTATTGCGCTCGCCACACTGGCATGGGTCGGCCTGATCCTGATGAATGACGGCGATCCGGACGTCTGCCGGCGGCCGAGCCAGTTTGTCGATGGCAAGATCGTGCCCGGCGAGGAGTATCCCTGCGAGCATGACCTGTCGCGGCAGGGCAAGCCGGGCTCGGACGATCCGGGCGGGTCGGCGGAGGGCGCGGAATCGGAATCGGGTCCGGTGGATGACCCGTCCTGACAGGATCAGCGCCGGCTGGCTGAGGCACGCTGACACGCAGGCGGTCATGGCGGCGCTCGCGGCGGCCCGGCCGGGATCGGCCCGGTTTGTTGGCGGTAGTGTCCGGAATACATTACGGAATTTACCAGCCGACGATGTCGACATTGCCACCCAGTTGACGCCTCCGGAAGTGATGTCGGCCATGCAGGTTGCGGGAATCCGGACCCTTCCGACGGGGATCGAGCATGGGACGGTGATGGCGGTGGTGAATGGGACGCCGTTCGAGATCACGACGCTGCGGCGGGATGTCGAGACCGATGGAAGGCGGGCGGTGGTGGCGTTCACCGAGGACTGGGCCGTTGACGCCGCGCGGCGGGATTTCCGGCTCAATGCGATCTATGCGGATGCCGATGGGCTGCTTCACGAACCTGTAGCAGGTTCTATAGATGACGCGATTTCCGGGCGGGTGGTTTTCATTGGCGATGCCGACCTCCGCCTGCGCGAGGATTTCCTCCGGATCCTGCGATTCTTCCGGTTCAATGCCTGGTACGGGGCAGGGATCGACGAGGAGGGGCTGGCCGCGTGCGAGCGCCAGCAGCACGGCCTTGCGGGCATCGCGGCGGAGCGAAAATGGAAGGAATTTGGCCGGTTGCTGGCCGCACCGGAGCCGGCTGGCGCGGTTCTGGCGATGGAATCGTGCGGAATTCTGGCTGGTTTGCTGCCGGGTTCGTCGGCGGCC
>JBGSKI010000038.1:0-2427 GCA_041741315.1 Hyphomonas sp.
CGCGGTACTTCCGCGCCGCGCCGCGTGCGCCTTCCGAAACGCGCAAGGCCCACAACAGGGCCGCGAGGCCAAGCGCAGCCGCGCCCGCCGACATGATGATTGGGACCTGGTCCGCAGTCAGTGCCATTGCCTTCAATCCCAAAACCCGAATCGGCCACCCTGATGGCAGCCCAGACGGTTAACGGAGTGCGCACTTCCCGTTAAGGACGCGTTAACAGACTCCTAAAGATGCCCGAGTCGGCGCGCAAGCTAACTGAAAGGATATGTTGCAAAAGCGCCACACCGGCATATTCTCGGGCTCAATCAGCCGTGGAGTTCCCGATGGCGCACCGAGCCTTGATCCTAGCTCTTCTTGCGTCCTGTCTCGGGGCGAGCCCGGTTCTGGCCCAGGATCAGGACGACGAGATCGTTCGCCTGCCGGGGCAGGGCTTTACCAAGCCGGAAGCCCGGAAGGGCCGCAACCTGCCGGACCGGCTGGTGCCCGGCGGCGGCCTGTTTGTCAGTTTCGACTTGGACGCCGATGGCCAGATCACCCCGGCCGAACGCGCCATCGGCATCGCCGCCGCGTTCGAACAGGCTGACACCAATGCGGATGGCGAACTGACTGCCTTCGAACAGATCAGCTGGGCTGGCGGCCTGCCGACGCATGACGACACGCTGGCCAACCCCGTTCGCTTCGACCCCAATCTCGACCGCAGCGTCAGCCGTGACGAATTTGCGGATGTGATCGGAGAACTGGCTACCCATTATGCCGACGCCTCCAGCGGCATCATTGCCATTGCGGCGCTGAAGGCCCCCGACAGGAAAGAAGGCCGCACCCTGTCGGATTTCATCAGGCCGGAAGATTTCAGCGGCCGCGGCCCGGGTTACTGACGCCTAAAGCAGGCCCTCATAGAGGTCAGTCCGCCGGTCCCGGAAAAAGCCCCATGCCGCGCGCTCCCGGTCGATCAGGTCGAGATCGAACTCCGCCATCAGCATGCCCTGCTCCGTCCGTCCGAAATCGGTGACGATTTCGCCGACATGGTCGGCAATGAAGCTCGTACCATAAAAGGCCTGACCTTCCTCGAGGCCGACCCGGTTGGCGGCGATCACCGGCATCACGTTGGCCACCGCATGGCCCTGCATCACCCGGCGCCAGCGCGCTGCCGTGTCGAGGCCGGCATCCTGCGGCTCGGCCCCGATTGCGGTCGGGTACATCAGAATGTCCGCGCCCATCAGGGCCATGGCGCGCGCCGCCTCGGGGAACCACTGGTCCCAGCAGATGCCGACGCCAATATTCCCCTTCAGGGTCTGCCAGACGCGAAAGCCCGTATCGCCCGGCCGGAAATAGTATTTTTCCTGGTATCCGGGGCCATCCGGAATATGGCTCTTGCGGTAGACGCCGAGCGGCGTGCCGTCGGCATCGATCATGACCAGCGAATTGTAATAGTGCGGCCCGTCCTTCTCGTAGATCGAGACCGGGATCGCCACACCGAGTTCCTCTGCGAGTTCCGACAGCTGCTGCACGGCCGGATGCTCCGCCCACGGATAGGCACGGGCGAAGTGATGCTCTTCCTGCGTCTTGCAGAAATAATAGCCGCAGAACAGTTCCGGCGGCAGGACCACGTCCGCCCCCTGTGCCGCCGCGCCACGCACGAAGGCGGAAACCCGGTCGATATTATCCTGCACGTCATCCGACGGCGTGAACTGGATCGCGGCAACTCTCAGTGTACGGGTCATGTCGGTGTTTCCTGATCAGGCCGGGATTTCGCGGGTCATGCAGTGGAAACTGCCACCGCCAGCGAGGATATGCCGGGCCGGCAGGCCGACAACCTTGCGGCCGGGGAACAGCGCCCGCATTTCCGCCAGCGCCACGAGACTGTAGCGGTCTTCATAGACCGGCACCAGCACGGCGCCATTGGTGATCGTGAAATTCATGTGGCTCGCCGGCACCGCCGTGCCGTCCGGATCGCGGATCAGGCCCGGCGAGGGTATGGTGGTGACGATCAGGTTCGCCCGCCGCAACTCGTCCTCGATCTGCATCAGGACATCCGCATTCGGATCATTCTTGCCGGAGGGATGCTGGCATAGGGCATGTCCCGGCCCGATGAAGCGCGCGATATTGTCGACATGGCCATCCGTATGGTCGTTGAGCAGGCCATCGCCGAGCCAGATCACTTCCTCGATGCCGAGCGCCGTCCGTATCCCCGCCTCAATCTCTTCAGCTGACAGGTCCGGATTGCGGTTCGGGTTGAGCAGGCACTGACGCGTCGTCAGCATGCGGCCTTCGCCGTCGACATCGATGGCGCCGCCTTCGAGGACCAGCTGGTGCTGCACCGCCGCGAGGCCTTCCTGCGAGGCGACGGCATTGGCCGTCTCGGTATCGCCCGGCATCAGGTACTTGCCGCCCCAGCCATTGAACCGGAACGCCTGCGCCACCCGGCCGGC
>JBGSKI010000039.1:0-6706 GCA_041741315.1 Hyphomonas sp.
GCGGGCGCGGGCCCGGCGGGCGGCGGTCCAGCCGGAATTCAGTCTGTCGGCAGAGGTTATCGCGAGGACGCCGATGTCGCGGCGGTCATTCCCGATGCGGCCGGCGGCTTCGATGGCCTCCGGCGCGACGCAGCCCTGATAGGCGATCACGACTTCGCAGTTCGGGCCCGGTTCGCGCAGCCAGTAGGCGCCGTCGACGACGCCCTGGCGGAAGTGCGAATCATCACGTGCCTTGACGCCCGGCTGTTCCAGCGGGCGGGTGGTGAGGCGCAGGTAGACCGAGCCACCGGTCTCGTCGCGCAGCCAGGTGCGCTCGTCCGGATCGTTCTCGCCGCTGCGCTGGAGATAGTCGAACGACCAGTCCATGATGATCGAGAGTTCGTCGAGGAAGGCGGGTTCGAAGCTGACGATGCCGTCCTGGCTCATGCCGATCAGTTGCGCGCCGATCGACTGGTGCGCGCCGCCTTCCGGGGCGAGCGTGACACCGGATGGCGTGCCGGCGATGATGAAGCGGGCGTCCTGGTAGCAGGCATAGTTCAGGGCATCGAGGCCGCGCGCGACGAAGGGGTCGTACACGGTGCCGATGGGGATCAGGCGTTCGCCGAACAGGGAGTGCGAAAGACCCGCCGCGCCGAGCAGCAGGAACAGGTTCATCTCGGCAATGCCGAGTTCGATATGTTGGCCCTTGGGCGAGAATTGCCATTTCTGGGTCGAGGGGATCTGCTGTTCACGGAACGTGTCGCCCTTTTCCGTCCGGGCAAAGAGCGAGCGGCGGTTGACCCATGGGCCGAGATTGGTCGAGACGGTCACGTCCGGGGACGTGGTGAGAATGCGGTCGGCGAGTGGCAGGTCGCTCTTGGCGAGGGCGTCGAGAATCTTGCCGAAGCCGGCCTGCGTGGACAGGGTCCGGTCGTCGAGGAAGATGGGCCCCGGGCTTTCAAGCTTCGGGGCGGTGAAGCGGCGCGGGCCGTTTTCGAAGAACTGCACACGGCGCAGGAAATTCTTGAGGCCGGGCGCGTCGGTGACGGTCGCCATCTTGTCCCATTCGGCACCTTTCGGAACACCCATGCGGGACTGGAAGTCGTCCATCTGGGCCGGGTTCATCAGGCCGGCATGATTGTCCTTGTGGCCGGCCAGCGGCGTGCCCCAACCCTTGATCGTGTAGGCAAGGAAGACCGTTGGCTGATCATCCTCCACGGAATCGAACGCGTCGCAGAGCGTTGCGACGCACTGCCCACCAAGGTTGTTCATCAGGGCGGCAAGCTGGTCGTCGCTGCGGCGCGAGAGGAGGCCGGTGACCTCGCCCTGGTCGCCGAGATCGTCCATCAGGCGTTTGCGCCAGGCCCCGCCGCCCTGGTAGGTCAGCGCCGAATAGTCCGCATTCGGACAGGACTGGATCCATGCCTTGAGGGCCTCGCCACCCGGTTCGGCGAAGGCTTCACGCTGCAAGGCGCCGTGGCGCAGCACGATTGTGCGCCATCCGAAGGCCTGGAAGATTGCCTCGATCTTTTCCCAGAGGCCTTCGTGCACGACGCCATCAAGGCTCTGGCGGTTATAGTCGATGATCCACCATGTATTGCGCAGGTCGTGCTTCCAGCCTTCCTGCAGGCATTCATAGACATTGCCTTCGTCGAGTTCCGCGTCGCCGACGAGCGCGACCATCCGGCCGAGCGGACGCCCGGCGCTCCAGTCCTTGGCGGCGAGATAGTCCTGGACGATCGAGGCGAAGGCCGTCTCCGCCACACCAAGGCCGACCGAGCCGGTGGAGAAATCCACGTCGTCGACATCCTTGGTGCGGCTGGGATAGGACTGCGCGCCACCGTAGCCACGGAAGTTCTGCAGTTTCTCGAGACTCTGATTGCCCATCATGTATTGCATGGCGTGGAAGACAGGCGAGGCGTGCGGCTTGACCGCGACCCGGTCTTCCGGACGCAGGGTGTGGAAATACAGCGCCGTCATGATCGAGACCATCGAGGCGCAGGAGGCCTGGTGGCCGCCGACCTTCACGTCGCCATCGGATTTGGCGCGCAGATGGTTCGCGTTGTGGATGGTCCAGGCGGACAGCCAGAGCAGCCGCTGTTCCAGCGTCTTGAGGTGTGCGAGGTCGGTCATGGGCGGGCCCGAAACTGGTTTCAAATGCAACCATCCTATTGGCACAGCACGGCGCGCCGGTCCATCCGGCCGGCCTGTCACATGGCGGTGGTGCGCAGTTTCGAGAGGTCCGGATAGTCGGCGTCACGCTTTTCGGCGCGGGCCTTGAAGGCTTCGGCCATGTGCGGCGGCGGGAACATGGCGGCGTTCCAGACGCCGATATAGTCCAGCGTGTCGGCGGTGGTGTGGTCGCGGCCGTAATTGATCAGGACCTTGCAACCGGTAACGGCCAGCGGGCTGTTGGCGGCGATCTCGCGCGCGACACCCATCACGGCCGCCATCATCTCTTCCTGCGTGTCGTACACGTCGTTGACGAGGCCGATCTCCTTGGCCTTGGCAGCAGGCAGGCGCATGCCGGTATAGGCCATCTGCTTGACCCAGCCTTCGGGGATGTAGTGTTGCAGGCGCGGGAAAGTGCCGACATCGGCGGTCATCGCGATATTGGTCTCCATGATGGAGAAGAAGGCGTCCTTCGTGCACCAGCGAATATCGCCGGCGGAGATCATGTCCACCGCGCCACCGATGACGCCGCCATGCAGGGCGAACAGGACCGGCATGCGGGCGTTCTCAAGGCAGGAGAAGCTGTCCTGGATGTGGCGGATATTCGAGCGCAACGCCTCGGCAAGGATGTAGCGGTCGTGTTCCGGTTCGCCTTTGCCGGAGGTGAAGACGCTTGTGTCCATGCCGGCGGAGAAGTGCTTGCCGGTCGAGGAGATGACGATGACGCGGGCGCGGGCGTTGACGTCGATGTCCTTCACGATTTCCGGCAAGCCGTTCCAGAACGCCTTGTTCATCGTGTTCATCGCCTCGGGCCGGTTGAGGCGGATGTGCGCGATCTTGTCTTCGATGGTGACGTCAAAGCACTCGTGAACCTGTTTCATGATGGCGTTCCTCCTGTTTCGCAGGAGTGTACCACTGGCAAAGGGCGCGGCCAGACATGACCGAGCGGCAGGTTTGAGATTGCGAAGCGGCGGGAACCTATTCCCGGAAGGTTTTCGAGACCGAGTCGACGAGCGGCTTGACGAGATAGGACAGGACCGTGCGGCTCTCGGTCTTCAGGCTGCCATCGACCGGCATGCCGGGAACCAGGGGGAACTTGTCGGACAGGATCGCGTCTTCCGGAATGGCGACCACGACTTCGTAATACGCGACCCCGGAATTCGGATCGAGGATGGCGTCGGCCGACACCTTGATGACTTCGCCGGTATATTTCGGTGTCTCATCCTTGTTGAACGCAGTGAAGCGCAACAAGGCGGACTGGCCGACGGTGATCTTGTCGATGTCGACGGGCTTGACGCGCATCTTGGCGACGAGGCGGTCATTCTCGGGCACGATGTACATGATCGGCTCGGATGGCGAGACGACGCCGCCGACCGTGTGGGCGCGCACGCCGATGACGCGGCCGGCCTGCGGCGCGCGGATGTCGAGCCGGTCCTTGCGGATCATCGAGGCCCGGCGCTGTTCGGTCAGTTCGCCGATCTGGGTCTGTACATCGCGCAGTTCTTCGAGGACCTTTTCGCGGTCGTCCTGTTCGACACGGACGAGTTCGCTGCGGGTTTCGCCGATCTGGACTTCGGTGGCGGCGATGTCGGAGCGCAGGGCTTCCTTTTCGCCTTCGAGGCTCGACAGGTCACGCTTGAGGGCCAGCACGCGCACTTCGCTGGCATTGCCCTGTGCACTGAGCTTTTCGAAGCGGGACACTTCATCGCGAAGGAGGACGAGTTGTTCGTCCTTGGAGCGGATCTCGTTGGTCATGCCGTCGATGCGGGTGCGCAGCTGGGAGATGCGCTGGTTGAGAATTTCGATCTGGGTTGCCCGCGTATTGCTGCGCGCCTTGAGCAGGGTGGCCTGGCTGGCGAGGATCGCCTGCATGCGCGGCGAGTCGGCGACGCCTTCGAAATCCCGGAGGTGGATTTTGGTCTTGCCATCGCGTTCAGCCATCAGGCGGCCTTCGGTGCCGAGCAGGTCGAACAGGCGCGCTTCCAGCGCCTGCAGGCCGGCATCCGTGGTCAGCGGATCGAGCGCGAGCAGCTTCTGGCCTTCGGTGACCTTGTCGGCCTCGTGGACATAGATTTCGCGGACGATGCCGCCTTCAAGGTGCTGGATGACCTGCTGGTTGTTTTCGACGGCGACCTGGCCGTGCGCGAGGACCGCGCCTTCGAACGGGGCGAGGACGGACCAGGCTGTCAGCCCGCCGAAGACGAGCAGGATGGCGATCCAGCCGGTGCGGATGGCCCGCGATTGCAGCGCTTGTGCGAACGCGCGGTTTGGCAGCGCTGCGGGAAGGATTGCCTGATCAACCATTGCTTTCCGTCCGCGGATGAATTGACGTGACGTTGGGCGAAACGACTTTCGGCTTGATCGTCGCGAGCACTTCGTCGCGCGGGCCGAAGGTGACCATCTTGCCAGCGTTCAGTACGAGCAGCTTGTCGCAATGAATGATCGCATTCGGACGATGCGCGACGATGATCGTGGTCGCCTTGCGAAGGCGCAGGCCGAGGATGGCAGACTGCAGGGCTTCGTCGCCCTGGGCATCGAGATTGGAGTTCGGTTCGTCGAGGACCACGAGTTTCGGATTGCCGAACAGGGCGCGGGCAAGGGCGATGCGCTGGCGCTGGCCGGCGGAGAGGTAGGCCCCGGCCTGGCCGACTTCGGTGTCGTAGCCGTCGGGCAGGTGCAGGATGAGGTCATGGCAGGCGGCGGCCTGGGCGGCCTCGATGATCGCGTCCGCCTGGGCATTCGGGTCGAAGCGGCAGATATTGTCGCGGATGGTGCCGGACATCAGGTCGGATTGCTGCGGCAGGTAGCCGATCTGGCGGCCGAGCTGGTCGCGTTGGAAGAAGGAGAGTTCGGCGCCGTCGAGGCGCACGGCTCCCGACATGGCAGGCCAGAGACCGGCGATGACCCGGGCGAGGGTCGACTTGCCGGCGGCACTGGGGCCGAGAATGCCGATCACGTCGCCGGGTTCGAGCTTGAAGGATACGCCTTGAAGGAACGGCTTGCGGCTGCCGGGCGGGCCGGCGAAGGCATTCTCGACGGTCACCTGTCCGGTGATCGGCGGCAGTTGCATCACGTCGGCGACTGGCGGCGTGCGCTCGAGGGATTGGGTCAGGGCGGCCCAGGCTTCGCGGGTGGCAACGATCGAGCGCCATTGCGCGACCAGCTGTTCGACCGGCGCTATCGCGCGGCCCATCAGGATGGAGGCGGCCACCAGTTCGCCGGCGGTGACATTGCCGCCGGTCCCCCGGATCACCAGCCAGGCACCGAGGCCAAGGATGGCGGATTGCAGGAACAGGCGGAAAGCCTTTGTGATCGACGTGAAGACGGCAAGTTTCTGGCTCGACTGGAGCAGGCTTGAATCGGACTGGTCGAAGGCTTTCTTCCAGCGCGCCTGCAGGTGCGGGCGCATGCCGAGCGCTTCGATGATCTCGGCGCTGCGGACCATTTCGAGGGACATGGTCTGGGCGAGGCGTTCGGATTCCTCGGTCTGCTGCATGTGGTGCGCGGTCAGGCGCTGATTGAGCAGGCCGAGGGCCACAAGCACCACGCCGCCGAACAGCGACCAGAGGCCGAAGAACGGGTGCAGCATGAACAGGACGATGAAGAAGATCGGGCTCCACGGCGCGTCGAAGACCGTGTTGAGGACCGGGCCGGAGAGGAACCGGCGAATGGTGCGCAAATCGCGGAGCGGCTTGTCGGAGGCGCGGCCGGCATCGGACAGGCTGACGGACATCGAGGCGCTGACCGCCCGATCACCGAGAATGTCTTCGAAACGGGAGGCAGACGCGCTGAGAATGCCGCTGCGGACCCATTCGAGCAGGCCGAGGGTCGAGTACAGGGCGAGAATGAGGACGGTGAGCGCGATCAGCGTCGGGACCGACTGCGAGGAGAGGACCCGGTCGTAGACCTGCAACATGTACAGGGGCCCGGTCAGCATCAGCAGGTTGATGAACATGCTGAACCCGAACAAGTGCCAGGCGACACCCTTTGCGGATGTCAGGGCGGTGATCAATTCTCCGCGGGACTTGGCCTTGCTGGTCAACTGTCTTCGTCCTGTATCCGTTCGTCCGGCATCGCGACTGCCTGTGTATCAAATTCGTGTGCCAAAATGGGACACCATGCCTCCGGTTATTCACCTGAGGCGAGAGGTCCACTGTAAGGCCGCACGTGCAAGGCTAGCAAGGACGATGCCATGCAAGGTGTTTAGGTATCGTTCCGATCAGGCCGAAACTGATTCGGTCTTGTTAGGACGTGCGAGCAGGTGGACGATGGCCTGGTCCACGCTGATGTCGCCTTCGATGACCGCCGCGACGGCATTGCAGATGGGCATGTCAACGCCGAGCCGCGCCGCCAGCGTGCGCAGGACAGGGGCCGTGGCGACGCCTTCGGTGACGGCATTGCGGCTTCCCAGAATGGCGGCAAGGCTCTCGCCCCGGCCGAGGGCAAGGCCGCAACTCATGTTGCGGCTGGTTTCGGAGGAGCAGGTGAGAACCAGGTCGCCGAGGCCTGACAGGCCGGCGAAGGTCTCGCGGTCTGCGCCGAGGGCGAGGGCGAG
>JBGSKI010000040.1:0-2369 GCA_041741315.1 Hyphomonas sp.
GATCGCCTTGGCCAGCACCGGCGCCGCCCCGCCCGTGCCGATGGCGGCGATGACCTCGCCCCGGTCGACGATCGAGGGGACGGTAAAGTCGCAGAGGTCCGGACGGTCGACGACGTTCAGCGGAACCCCGGCGGCGCGGACCAGTGCCACGGCGTCCGGGTTGTCTTCGGCGACAATCGCGAGGCGCGCGCCGATCAGGGCCGCAGGCAGGCCAGAAACCGGCACCACGGCCACGCGGACCGGCAACTCAGCCACCCAGGCCGGCCGTAACCCGGCCAAAATCAGGCACACTTCCGCCGGTGTCGACAGCAGAAGGCGCACCTTCCGGCGGGCTTCCTCGCCGCTGCCAATGACCACGACCCGCGCGCCGTCCATGTTGAAGAATGCCGGAAACTGGCGCATGCGCGCGATCCTTTGTTTTAGGCAGGCTGAACGATCAAACGCCAAAATGGCTCTTGACGCCAGAGACGCAACGGTGAACCCCTACAGCGATCCTTTAGAGAAACTATCCATGTCCGATCCCACTGACCGCCTGCCGCCGCTCAATGCCCTGCGCGCTTTCGAAGCTGCCGCGCGCCGCCTGTCCTTCACACAGGCCGCCGACGAACTCAACGTCACACCCGGGGCAATTTCGCAACAAATACGACAGCTTGAAGAATATGCCGGTACCCCTTTGTTCAAGCGTACCGGCCGTTCCGTCCTGCTCACCGACGCCGCCCAGGCCAGCCTTCCGCTGGTGCGCGAGGCATTTGAAAGAATTTCTGAAGCCGGCCGCATCATGCAGGCCCCCGCCCGCAAGGGCCGCGTCATGGTGTCCAGCGCCCCCAGCTTCGCCGTCAAATGGCTCGCCCCCCGTCTCGAACGGTTCCACCGCCAGCACGACGATATCGAGGCCTGGATCTCCGCCGACATGGGCCTGACCGACTTCACCACCGCCGATGCCGACTTCGCCATCCGCTACGGCCGTGGCAATTATGAAGGACTAAAAACCGAGAAATTACTGGACGAAACCGTCCTCCCGGTCTGCTCCCCGTCCCTGCTGCAAGGCCCGGATGCGATCCGCACGCCCGATGACCTGCGCCACCACACGCTGCTCCACGATGACGGATCGGAGCGCGACCCATCCTGCCCCGACTGGTCGAGCTGGCTGAAGGCCCGCAACGTAAAAGGCGTCGACGGCTCGCGCGGCCCGCGCTTCAATCAGGGTATCCTGGTGATCGAGGCAGCGGCTGCCGGACGGGGCATAGCACTCGCCAAGCAGGCCATCGCCGCTGCCGACCTGGCGTCGGGCCGCCTCGTGGCGCCGTTCGCCGACGGCTCGACCCTGATCGATTTCGGGTACTGGCTGGTCTGGCCGAAGGGCCGCCATTTGTCGCAGGACGTGCGCGACTTCATGAAATGGTTGAAACAAGAAGCGGCCGAGGCGGAAGTGGTGGGCGTGTAGGGGCGGAAAGGGCCCCAAAACCCACTGCAACACTTTCCCCGAACCGGAAGGATATCTGAATGACACAAGTGCTCCGAATCACCTTCGCCCTGCTCGGACTGTCCGCGCTGACAATCGGCACCATGATCTTCCTGCAGGGACCGCAGGCGTTTGTCGTATTGCTGCACGTCGCAATCCCCTCGACGCCGCCCGTGGAGGGCCTGGGCGGGGTCAACATCGACAATGAGATGCGATTCTACGCGACGCTCTGGATAGCATACGGGGCAATTGCGATCCAGGTTGCGCGGGCGCTGCCGGCGCGCATGTCCTGGATGCGGGGAATGTTGGCCGTATTCATGCTTGGCGGTGTGGGACGGGCCCTGTCATGGGCCGCGTTCGGAGCGCCCCATCCTCTCTTCACCGTGCTGATGTGGATCGAATTGCTGCTGCCGCCCGTCCTGATCGCCCTGTCATTTTACCGCCCGCATTCGCCTGCGGGTGACAGGAAGACCTGACGGGAAAGGTGCTACAGGGCGGCGTCGAGGAGGAGGTAGGCCGCAAGGCGCGGGCTGGCATTGCGGCTGGTCTTGTGGGTCTGCTCCAGCGCGTTCAGCGCGTCGTCCTGTTCCAACGCCACGAATTCGCGTGCCAGATCCATCAGGCTCTTGTCATTGCGCAGCCGCTGAGTGACCCGCTCGACCTGCCGTCCGGCCTGCTCGACGGTCGCCGCCTTGCGGGGGCGTTCTCCCTTGCGCGCCGCTTCGGCAATCCTGCGCTTCGATTTCGGCCGGAAGGTTTCCGTCAGCTGGATTCCCGAAGACTGCAACCGCGCCAACAGCTCGTCGGCGACTTGTTCCCGGTCGCGCACCGGAGAATCCTGCCGGCTCATGTCGGAAATGATGTCACGCCAGCCGATTTCACCGTCGTCGCCCTCACCAGAGTGGCA
>JBGSKI010000041.1:0-2194 GCA_041741315.1 Hyphomonas sp.
TCACCGGCGAGCCCTCGCCCTCCACCGGGGACGGTAATTCCCTTGGCATCGACGAGCCGATGGAAGAAGCCGCCCGCGACGATGGCGGCCTGACCCCGCCCTTCATGGAAGGCCGCGACATCAAGCGCGCCGCCGTGCTGCTGCCCTTCTCGCACCCGAATGCCCAGGTCCGGGCCGAGGCCGAAAGCATGCTGGCCGGCATCGAACTTGCCCTGTTCGAATATGCCGACGACAATTTCCTGATCATTCCCAAGGACACGGCCGGCAAGGCCTCGGTCGCCGAGGCCCGCGCCGACGAGGCGATCAAGGAAAGGGTCGACGTCATCCTCGGCCCCCTGTTCGGGGCCAATGTCGGACCGGTCAAGGACCGCGCGCGCGACAAGAAAATCCCCGTGATCGCCTTCTCGAATGACCGCAGTGCCGCTGGCGGCGGGGCCTATCTCGCCTCGATCTCGCCGGAAGAGGAAATCGCCCGCGTCGTGCGCTATGCCTCCGCGCACGGCGTGCACAGCTTCGTCTTCCTCGGCCCGGACACCGATTACGGCCACCAGGTCGACAATGCCCTGCATTACGAAGCCTCGATCAGCGGCGGCCTCGTCCTCACCTCCGCCTTCTACAGCCCGGGTGGCGGCGCCTCGGCGGAGGCCCGTTCGGTGGCCTCGGTCCTGAAGGACGAGCTTGCCCGCACCAATGGCCGGATCGGCGTGATCATTCCGGAACGCGGGGTGAAGCTGCTCTCGATTGCGCCGCTGCTGCCGTACAATGGCGTCAACCTGAACCGTATCCAGTTGATGGGCACCAGCCTCTGGGACGATTCCTCGATCTGGCGCGAGCCGACCCTGTCCGGCGCCATCTTTGCCTCGCCGGACCCTGCCAACCTCTCCGCCTTCAAGGAAACCTACCGCCGGATCTATGGCCGCAGCCCGACCGACCTTGCCGGACAGGCCTATGACGCCGCCGCCCTGACCGTCCGTCTCGCCCGTGAGGACAACCTCAAGTACAACGGCGTCACCGCGCCGGACGGCTTCTTCGGGGTCAATGGCCTGTTCCGCTTCCGTGTTGACGGCACAGCGGAGCGCGGTCTCGCCGTCCTGCAGATCACGCCCTCGGGCCCGTCAGTGATCGAGTCCGGCGTCACCGAATTCGGCCCGGGGCCCAGCTGACGCGCGTACAAAGGGGCGGGGGCCGGTCGTCGATTCGACTGTACGCCGCTCTTGCGCGTGCGTAGGTTCCGCACCACATCCCCGACCACAGCGGGCACTCAGAGAGACGGCAAGGCGAGATGAGCAAACGCGATTTTTATGAAGTGCTGGGGTGCGCGCGCGACGCGGACGAAAAGGCGCTGAAATCGTCCTACCGCAAGCTCGCCATGAAGTTCCACCCGGACCAGAACCAGGGCAATCCCGAGGCCGAAGCCAAGTTCAAGGAAGTCGGCGAGGCCTACGCCATCCTGTCCGACCCCCAGAAACGCGCCGCCTATGACAGGTTCGGCCATGCCGCGTTCGAGAATGGCGGTCCCGGCGGCGGCAACCCGTTCGGCGGCGGCAGCCCCGAAGATATCTTCCAGGACCTGTTCAGCCAGGTGTTCGGTGCCAATGGCTTTGCCGGGCGCCGCCGCGGCGGCCCGCAGCGCGGCTCGGACCTGCGCTACGATCTCGAAATCACCCTCGCCGAGGCCTGGTCCGGCAAGGATGAAACCATCCATGTGCCGCAGGCCGTTTCCTGCAAGACCTGCAGCGGATCGGGCGCCTCACCGGGCACCAGCCCGGAAACCTGCGACGGCTGCAACGGGGCCGGCCGCGTCCGCGCCCAGCAGGGCTTCTTCACCATGGAACGCACCTGCCCGCGCTGCAACGGCAAGGGCAAGACCATCAAGAAACCGTGCAAGGATTGCGGCGGGGCCGGCCAGGTCCGCGAAGAACGCAAGCTGTCGGTGAAAATCCCGGCCGGCGTCGAAAGTGGCATGCGCATCCGGCTTGCCGGTGAAGGCGAGGCCGGCACGCAGGGCGGCGGCCCGGGCGACCTCTACATCTTTGTCGACGTAGTCGAACACGACATTTTCGAACGCGACGGGCCGAACCTCTATTGCCGCGCCCCCGTGCCGATGGCGACGGCGGCGCTCGGTGGCGAGATCGAAATCCCGACCATCGATGGCGGCCGCGCCCGCGTCGTGGTGCCGGAAGGTGCCCAGACC
>JBGSKI010000042.1:0-2477 GCA_041741315.1 Hyphomonas sp.
GGCCGCCGTCGGGGCGGCAAGCGGCAGCGGCGCCTCATCCACCTTTTTCAGCATGAACCAGACCAGCATGCCGCACAGCACGAGCGCCGAGAAGGCCAGCAGCTGC
This sequence comes from Hyphomonas sp., assembly GCA_041741315.1. Classification (GTDB taxonomy): domain Bacteria; phylum Pseudomonadota; class Alphaproteobacteria; order Caulobacterales; family Hyphomonadaceae; genus Hyphomonas. Next base: position 107 of record JBGSKI010000042.1, read on the forward strand.
GCCACGGGTACGAAGCCGGCAACGGTCTCGCTTGCCGGCAGCCAGCCGAGCCCGGTCAGCACAAGGGCTGCAAAATACGCCAGCGCCCCAAAAACGGCGGCCTCGGCTGCCATCCGGGACTGTCCCAGGTTCAGCGCGACCAGGGGCACGACGGCGAAAACAACGGTCAGCGGCGACAGGGCTGCCCCACTCAGGGACAGTCCGAGCGTGGCAAAAATCGTCCAGGACAGGACCAGGAATTGCGGGGCCATTAAATTCAGTTCGCGGTCCCGGCCGAGCATTAACCAGCCCGCAACACCCGGAATTGCTGCCAGTCCGAGCAGCGTAAGGGCCGGACGGACGGGCAGATTCCCCCATAAAAGCGACAGGCAGATGCAGGCGACCAGACCCAGCCACGCCAGATGGACAAACCTTAATCTCTTTCGCTGCATTTGGGGTAACCCGTTAAGACCCCGGTGAGATTCATTAGGCATTGTCATAGGACCCGCGCGCTTGCTGTAATTGTAATGCAAGAACGCGGCAAGCTGAGGTTCCCCCGGCGGGGAAGTTCATGCAAGAGTATCGCGTGTCGCGTGAGGGAGTGAGCTGACATGAAATCCATCAGAATGATTGGGGCTGTTTTCGCCATTTCGGGCATGGCGGCAGGCGCCTTCGCCCAGACGGGCGATACGATTTCGAATTCCGCGGCAGTGTATGCCACTTACCAGTCCGATGTGACCGATGTGAAGGCCAAACCGCTGGCTTCGGCCGGCGACATCGACAATGCCCTGAACTCCCTGGGTGGCCACAATCCGGACCAGTTGTCCAAGGGCTGGATCGCCTATTCGGCGCTGATCGCCTCGCAGGACCCCGAATACCGCGCGGCTGTGCGCGACATTGAAGGCTTCTATGGCAGGGATGTGCTGACCAGCGGCCTTGCTAACGATGTCCGCTATGCGCGCTCGCTGAGCGGCGGCGACAATGCCGTCAGCGCGGCCCTCGCCGCGACCGAAGCCGACAGCCGCCGCCTCAACAGCGCCGCTGCCTATGTCAAGGAACAGGCCTATTCCCTTCAGGCTTCCGGCTGGGCCAAGGCCAAGATCGGCAATTCCCGCGCCAAGGCCACCGTTCTCGGCGGCCACCAGGCCGATGGCGTTGCCGCCAAACCGGCCCTGATCACCGCGTTCAGCGCCGCCGACATCGACAGCGTCCTGGCCCAGGCCGGCGTGTCCGGTGCCCCGTCGCTGTGGGACAACGTCTCCAGCGCGGCCAGCGCGATCCGCTTTCCGACGGCGATCACATCGGGCCTCGATCTCAACCGCAAGCGCGTGAAATACGGCAAGGAACCGGTCGCCGACCAGATCGCCACCCTCGCCGCCCTGCGTGTCATCGGTGAAGAACCGGCGGACTCCTCCCGCCTGTCGAGCGCGATGACCGAGCGCGAGACCAAGGGCTGCCTCAACATGGCGAACCTCAACCTCCAGCAATGCGTCGCCGCCGCCAACCAGCAGTACGAAGTGCCGTTCTGCATTGGCGAGCATGCCCTGTCCGATGTCGGCAAGTGCATCGGCGGCGTCTACCAGTAGTTCTAGACCAGCCTCTCTCTCTAAACCTTATTCCCCCGGCCTCCCAGGAAGCCGGGGGTTTTCTTTTGCGGCGGGATGACCCATGTGCTGGGCGATGAGCATCGAGACTGAAGCTGCCGCAATCCGTGAAGATTTCTCCTGGCTGGACGACTGGGAAGCGCGCTATGCGCACATCATCGACCTCGGCAAGGCGAACCCGGTCCTGCAGCCGGAACAGCGCAACGAGGACACCCGGGTGCGCGGATGCGCGAGCCAGGTGTGGATGGTGACCGGCTGGGAGGATGGCCGGCTGAGTCTGCAGGCTGAGTCTGACGCCATGATCGTTTCCGGGCTGATTGCGATCCTGACGCGGTTGTATTCGGGGGCTCTGCCGGGGGAAATCCTGGACTTTGACGCGCATGCGTTCCTGGACGAGATCGGCGTGGCGGGGGCGCTGACGGCGCAGCGGTCGAACGGTCTGGCGGCGATGCTGGAGCGCATCCGGAGCGGCGCGCAGGCGGTTTCGGCCGCCTAGAGCCCTGTATCCAGATCGAAAAGCGCCGCGAGGCGCAGCAGCAGCGCCAGCGCCGCATCCGCGTCGTCCCACCCTTCCCCGGCCGAGGCCAGCGCCCGTGCGGTGAGCCGGTCGATGACCAATGCCTCAAGCTGCGAGGCCCCGTCCGGACCGAAGGCCTCTTCGACCTGCAACAGCCGCCGGATCGCCGTTTCCCTCTGTCCGGCAGGCGCTGGCGTGCCGGATCCTGGCCGGGTACTGGCCGACATGTAGGCACCGGACAGCCGGTCCATGACGGCGCGGAGCCGGATCC
>JBGSKI010000043.1:0-3301 GCA_041741315.1 Hyphomonas sp.
GCGCCGGAAGACGGCAACCCGCTGGACTGGGTGCGTCACCTGCGCGCGCGCGGCAGGAATGCTCTGCCTCAGGACTATTCCGCCGAGCCGCGCCCAACCCAGCGTCCGGAGGGCTGGCCGAAGCGAATGTCGGTGACGCGGATCGATACATTGCAGCGCGACCCCTATGCGATCTGGGCCGAGAATGTGCTCGGCCTCTCGGAGGTTGAGGCAATGAATGCCGACCTCGGTGCCCGCCAGCGTGGGACAGCAATCCACAAGGCGCTCGAAACACTCGAAGAGGAAGGCGCGGAGAAGTCTGCCGGCCGGCTGGTCGAACTGCTTCAGGAAAACCTGCGCATGGCGGGCGAACCGGAGGACGCGCTGGCGGCGCGGCGGGCGATCCTTGAACGGATGGCAGGCTGGTACATGCAGTGGCGCGGGACCCGCGATGCCTCCGGCGGCCTGATGCTCGAACGCTCCGGCACGCTCGAATTCGATATTGCCGGCGCACCTTTCACACTATCGGCCACGGCAGACCGGATCGAGCGCCATGCCGATGGCGCATTGTCGGTGGTGGACTTCAAGACCGGCAATCCGCCCTCGGACAAGGAGATCAAGACCGGCCTCAGCCAGCAGATGCCCCTGCAGGCCCTGATCGCGGAGAAGGGCGGCTTCAAGGGCGTCGGGGCCGCTGCCGTTGCCAGTCTGGACTATGTCTCGTTCAAGGCCTCGCCCTCCGCGCGCACCGTCGGCACCGGCCGCGACCTGCGGGCATCCCCGGCGGAGCTGGCGGTTGAGGCGGAAGCCGGACTGTTGCGCCTGATCGCCGCTTACCGGGAGAATGAATCGACCTTCCTGTCCGCCCCGCGCGTGCAGTTCGTGAAGTACGACAATGGCTTCAACCGGCTCGCCCGCCGCGCCGAATGGGCCGGCGACACGGAGGAGGGTGGTGGCGATGACTGACGCATTCGGTCCCGTCCGCTCTCCGGATACGGAGGAGTTTGCCGGCGCGCAGGATGTGCAGGCAAAAGCGGCGCATCCGGCAGCCTCGGCCTTCGTGCTCGCCAATGCCGGCTCCGGCAAGACGAAAGTGCTGATCGACCGGGTCGCCCGCCTGTTGCTGCGCCGCGATGATGGCCGCAAGGGCGCAGACCCGGATTCCATCCTCTGCATAACTTATACCAAGGCAGCCGCGAGCGAGATGCTGTCGCGCCTGTTCAAGACGCTCGGCCGCTGGTCGGTGATGGAGGACGAGCCGCTACGCTTTCAATTGTCGCGGCTGGAAGGGCGCGATCCCGGTGCCTACAAGCCGGACGACCTGAAAGCCGCACGTGCACTGTTCGCGCAGGCCCTCGAAACGCCGGGGGGCCTCAGGATCGAGACGATCCACGCCTTCTGCGCGCGCATCCTGCGCCGGTTCCCGTTGGAAGCGGGTGTCGTGCCCGGCTTCCGCGAAATGGAGGAGGATGAGGCCGCGCAGCTCTGGCATGCGGCACGGGGCGCGGCCGTGCTCGAAGCGTCGTCCACGGAGGGAGCCTATCTGGACGTCCTGGCGCTGGAAGGCGGGCATGATGGCGCGATGTCAGCACTCGAAGCGCTGCGCTCGGCCGGACCGGCGGCGCTCGTGTTTGCCGAGCGGCACGAGGACGACTTTGAAGCCATGGACGCAGCGTTACGCGACCGTCTGGAGGCGCCCGAGGCATCTAGTGCGGAATTGCTCGAACTCGAGATGATCGAGGCAATGCCTGAAGATAGCCTCCGGCAGGCGGCGAACGTCCTGTCGGCCGGGTCAAAGACCGACATGGCCACGGCGGACAAGTTGCTGCTTGTCCTGGACGAACCGGACGCGGCCAAGCGCTACGATCTCTATTGCGAGGTCTTCTTCACGGGGACAGGCACGCCGCGAAAGGCCAATCCCTATACCAAGGATGCCGCAAAAGCCTCGCCCCTCATGGAAAGCCTGTTCCAGGTCAAGGATGGCGAGGGTTCGGAGACGCGGCGCATGCGGGAGGTGGCCGGGCGGCTCGACCGGGCCCGGGCATTCGAACGGACTTCGGCACTGCTCCGGGTCGGTCTGCCGGCCCTGCGCGCTTACCAGCAGGCGAAGGACGCGCGCGGCGCGCTCGATTTCGACGACCTGATCGAGAAGACCCGCGTGCTGCTCACCGGGCTCGAGATGTCGGACTGGGTCCTGTTCAAGCTGGATGGCGGCATGGCGCATGTCCTGCTCGACGAGGCTCAGGATACGAGCCCGCCGCAGTGGAGCCTGCTGATCGCGCTGACCGACGAATTCGATGCGGGGCAGGGCATCGAGCGCAGCCAGGACCCGCGCACCCTGTTCGTGGTCGGGGACGCCAAGCAGTCGATCTATTCCTTTCAAGGCGCCGACCCGTCCCAACTCCTCGAGAAATTCCGTGTCCTGCAGATGCGCAACGCGGCACTGCACCAGCACACGATGCAGATGTCCTTCCGGTCGAGCCCGGAAATCCTGTCCTTCGTCGACACGGTCTGGAACCTTGCCCCGCCGATCGATGTTGCTGCCTCGACCACGCCTCCGGCCACTGCCGAACCGGTCCTCCACATTGCCCGCCGGGCGAACCAGCCCGGACTGGTGGAGCTATGGCCCATCCAGGAGCGGCGCATCGAGGACGAGACGGACGCGTGGTCCCGCCCCGTCAACGCGATGCGGGAAACCTCGCCCAAGGCGCAGCTGGCGCAGGCAGTCGCCGATGCTGTGCGCCGGATGATCGACCGCCGCGAAGGGGTCTGGAAGGAAACGTCACGCGACCGGTGGGCGATGCAGCCCATACAGCCCCAAGACGTGCTCATCCTTGTCCGGGGCCGGACGGGCGGCCTGTTCGATGCGTTGATTTCCGCACTGAAGGCGCGGGATGTTCCGGTCGCCGGCGCCGACCGCCTGAAACTGGCAGATCATATCGGCGTGCAGGATTGCCTCAACCTCATGCGGTTCGCGGCGCTGCCGTCGCGAGACCTGACACTGGCCGAGATCCTGCGCGGACCCTTCTGCGGCCTGGTCGATGACGACAGTTTCCTCTATCCGCTGGCATCCGCGCGCAAGCGGGAGAGTTTGTGGTCGCGCGTGCAGGCAAGTCCGGACCCGCAGGTTGCCGCGTGTGCGGCTTTCCTCCGGGCTCTGATCGACCGCGCCAGCCTGCCGCCATTCGAGTTCCTGTCGCTGGTGCTCGATGTTCCGGGGGCCGATCGCCAGACCGGGTGGGAGAAACTGAACGCCCGGCTCGGCGCCCCGGCGCGCGACCCTGTCGAGGCGCTTGTGGCGCAGGCCCTCGCCTATGATTCG
>JBGSKI010000044.1:0-5424 GCA_041741315.1 Hyphomonas sp.
GCCATGTCTGTGCCGCTGCACCTGACCGCGCCGCTCGACACGGCGCCGGGCGGGCTGCCCATCGGCATGATGTTCGGCGCGCGCTATGGCGAGGAAGCATTGCTCTTTTCGCTGGCCGGGCAACTCGAACGGGCACAGCCCTGGTTCGGCAATCGTCCTCCCTTCCAGGCTGGATGAGCACGATGGCGGATTTCACGACACATTCCGGCGGGTGCCATTGCGGCGCAGTGCGCTTCGACGTGGAGTTGCCGGACGCGATCGAGGTGGAAGACTGTAACTGTTCGATCTGTGCACGGAGTGGAAACACGCATGTGATCCTGCCGGCGAGCCGGTTCCGCCTTCTACAGGGTGCGGACAATTTGACGGTGTATACGTTCAATACCGGCGCGGCGAAGCACATGTTCTGCCGGACGTGTGGCATCAAGAGTTTCTACATTCCGCGCTCCAATCCGGATGGTGTCGCGGTGACGTGGCGGTGCCTCGACGACTGGGACAAGATCGAGGTGAGTGTGAACCGGTTCGATGGGCAGAACTGGGAAATGAACGCCGGCGCGCTGGCGCATAAGTCGAAAAACACGAATTCGAACCATACTTAGGCAATTTTCGAGTCACTGACACAAAAGCCCACGCGCCTTGTGCAGCAGGCGGAAAGGGCTGGATATCGGTTTTTAACCGTGATATTGCACCGCAACATCGACGGTGGCCTTAAGCGGCACAACCCCGGCGGACAAAGGAACGGATTGACCAGCGACGCGTAATCATCACGCCGCGCCTCCAACCAAACCAAAGCAAATCACCAAGAGGAAAAAATGCGCACTCCGCGTATGCCCGGCGTCATTCGGAAGATGACCGCCTTAGCGTCTCTACATGCCCACCGGTTGATGCGGCGTATCCACCCGACCAAGCTGATTCTTGCCGGGTATGCGTTTTACATGCTTGTCGGTTGGGCCGCGCTGTGCCTTCCGCTTTCCCAGTCGGTTCCGGTGGGTCCGCTGGACAATTTGTTCACTGCAGTTTCTGCGGTCTCGACGACGGGCCTGGTAACCATCGATCCGGGCACGGCTTACTCGTTCTTCGGAGAACTCGTCATCCTGCTGCTGATCCAGGCCGGTGGCATCGGTTACATGACATTGAGTTCGTTTGTTGTGCTGGCCACGGTAAGGCATTTGTCGCCCTTGCGGGAGCGTCTGGCGCGCGCCGCATTCACCCTGCCCGAGAACATCATTACCGGACATTTCATCGGCACCGTGGTTGTGTTCACCTTGTGCATCGAGACAATCGGCGCGGGTCTGCTGTATTTCCAGTTCTCGAGTGCAGGCGTCGACAACGCCGCCTGGAGCGCGATCTTTCATTCCGTGTCGGCATTCTGCACCGCCGGGTTCAGCCTCAACCCGAACAGCCTGGAGAATTTCCGGGCAGATTTCGGAGTGAACGCCGTGATCTCGACCTTGTCGATTCTTGGCGCAATGGGATTCCTGATCGCGTGGGATGTGTGGCGCAGTCTCACGAGCCGGGAATTGTCCCTGAGTTTTACCAGTCAGGTAATTCTCAGACTGACCTTCCTTTTCCTTCTCGCCGGCACGCTGGTCCTCTTTGTCGCCGACCCCGGTCTCGAAGCGCTGCCCTCTTCGGAACGGCTCCTCGCGGCATTCTTCCAGACCATGACAGCGATGACCACGGTTGGATTTGACACTTATCCTGTCGGCGCGCTGACACCTGCTGCAGTCATGCTGCTGTATTTCCTGATGGCAATCGGGGCTGCGCCGTCGGGCACAGGCGGAGGACTGAAGCTCACGACATTTGCAGCGATGGTGGGGCTCGTACAGTCCACAGTGAGGCGCCGGGCGGAGGTCGTCTTTTTCAACCGGATCATTCCGGACGATCGCGTGCGGCTGGCGTCTGCGTCGCTGGCCTATTTCATCATGCTGATGGCACCCGCGGTTTTCGTTTTGTGCCTGACAGAGCAAGGCAAGGATCTTGAAGCGGTCCTGTTCGAAGCGTTCTCTGCAATCGGCACGGTCGGGTTGAGCCTCGGCATTACGGGTTCGCTGTCAACAATCGGCAAGGTGGTGATCATCCTGCTGATGTTCGCTGGCCGCGTCGGGGTGTTGACCTTCGGTATTGCACTCGCATCGCGCGATGAAACCGCACCAGCCGGAGGCCAGGGAGACCTTTTGGTTTGACGGGGTTCAGCCCGTTTCCCCGAGCATGCGGTCCATGTCGGCATCGGACCAGCCGAAATGGTGGCCGTATTCGTGGATGACCACGTGGCTGACCAGTTCGTCCAGCGTGACGTCGCCGCGCGAAGCCCACTCGAACAGGATGGGCATGCGATAGAGGAACACGAGCGGCGTTTCGATAGCCGGTTGAGTGACGCTTTCCTCCGTAAGCGGAACGCCGGAATAGAGGCCGGTCAGGTCAAGGGGGTCGTCGATGTCCATTTCGTCGAGCGTGACGTCGTCGGCATAGTCCTGCACGATCAGGCGGACGGCCTGGCAGGCCTGCTGCATGTGGGCAGGAAGGCGGGCGAGGCAGGCCTCGGCGCAGTCAAGCATGTCTTCCGCCGAAGGCGCAGGCAGCGACAGGATGCTCACGCCAGGGTGACTGCCGTGCCGGAGACCGCCACCATCATCATCGATCCGCCCTGGCCGATGACAGAATAATCGAACTTGACCCCGACAATGGCATTGCCGCCGAGCCTTTTCGCTTCCTCGACCATCTCGGCGAGCGCGCCGCTCCGGGTCTCGCGAAGGGTGCTTTCGTAGGCGTTCGAGCGGCCGCCGACGATGTTGGTGAAGCTGGCGAGGATATCCTTGCCGAGATGCGCGCCGATCACGACCTCGCCGCAGACGACGCCGAGATATTTGGTGATGTCATGGCCCTGGATCGTGGGGGTGGTGGTGAGCATCATGGCGTGCAGTCCTTCGCAGATTTCCGTAAAGGGAATATGGAGAGACTCGGGCCGTCCGAAAAGATGCGGCAGCGATTATTCCGCCGCCGTCTTTGCCCCGTCGCCGCCGCCTAGCAACTCCAGCATCTTCACGGCGCTATCTGCGATCACGGTGCCGGGCGGGAAAATCGCCGTGGCGCCAGCGGCGTAGAGGGCGTCGAAATCCTGGGGCGGGATGACACCGCCGACGATGATGCGGGCCGCGGCCGCACCCTCATTGCCTAGGGCGCGTTTCAGTTCCGGAACGAGCGTCAGGTGGCCGGCGGCGAGCGAGGAGGCGGCGACAATGTCGACCCCTGCCTTGCGCGCGTCGGCGGCGGCCTCTTCCGGGGTCTGGAACAGCGGGCCGATGACAACGTCCCAGCCGAGATCCATGAGGGCGGAGGCGACGACCTTCTGGCCGCGGTCGTGACCGTCCTGGCCCATCTTGGCAATGTATATCTTGGGCCGGCGTCCATGGGCCTTCTCGAAAGTGGCGGCGAGGTGTGCGGCGTGTTTTGCCTTGTCCGTACCCTGAACACCCCCGCCATAGACGCCTTTGATGGACCGGATCACGGCCTGGTGGCGGCCCTGGCTGCGCTCGACGGCCTCGGAAATTTCGCCGACGGTCGCCTTGGCGCGGGCGGCATCGACCGCAAGGGCGAGCAGGTTGCCCTTGCCGCTGGCGGCGGCACCGGCGATGGCGTTGAGCTTCGTTTCGACCTCAGAGGAATTGCGTTCGGCCTTGAGGCGGGCGAGCTTGTCGAGCTGCATGCGGCGTACGGCGGCATTGTCGACCTTCAGGACAGGGACGTCTTCATCCTCGTCGAGCAGGAACTTGTTGACGCCGACCACGGTCTGCGTGCCGCTGTCGATGCGCGCCTGCGTGCGAGCGGCGGCTTCCTCGATGCGCAGTTTGGGCAGGCCTTGTTCGATTGCCTTGGCCATGCCGCCCATTTTCTCGACTTCCTCGATATGGGCGAGGGCCTTGGCGGCGAGATCGTGTGTCAGGCGTTCGACGTAATAAGAGCCGCCCCACATGTCGATTGTCTGGCAGGCGCCGGCTTCCTGCTGGAGAAGGATCTGGGTGTTGCGGGAGATGCGCGCAGAGAAATCGGTCGGCAGGGCAAGGGCCTCGTCGAAACTGTTTGTGTGCAGGCTTTGCGTCTGCCCGCCGGTGGCGGCGATGGCTTCGAGGCAGGTGCGAATGACGTTGTTGTAGACATCCTGCGCAGTGAGCGACCAGCCGGAGGTTTGCGAATGCGTCCGCAGGCTGAGCGATTTGTCAGACTTCGGAGAGAAATTCTCCTGCACGAGCTTCGCCCAGAGCAGGCGCGCGGCGCGCATCTTGGCGACTTCCATGAAGGTGTTCATGCCGATGGCCCAGAAGAAGGACAGGCGCGGTGCAAAGGCATCGACGGTGAGGCCGGCGGCGATCCCGGCGCGGATATACTCGATTCCGTCGGCAAGCGTGTAGGCGAGTTCAAGGTCAGCCGTCGCCCCGGCTTCCTGCATATGATAGCCGGAAATCGAGATCGAATTGTATTTCGGCATGTTTTGCGACGTGTAGGCGAAAATATCCGAAATGATCCGCATGCTGGGTTTCGGCGGATAGATATAGGTGTTGCGGACCATGAACTCCTTGAGGATGTCGTTCTGGATCGTACCGGCGAGCTTGTCGGGCGTGACGCCCTGTTCCTCGGCCGCGGCAATATACAGTGCGAGGATCGGCAGCACCGCACCGTTCATGGTCATCGACACCGACATCTGGTCGAGCGGAATGCCCGAGAAAAGCGTGCGCATGTCGTAGATGGAGTCGATGGCGACGCCCGCCATGCCGACATCTCCGGAGACGCGGACATGGTCGGAATCATAGCCCCGGTGCGTCGCGAGATCGAACGCGACCGAGAGGCCTTTCTGCCCGGCGGCAAGGTTGCGCCGGTAGAATGCATTGGAATCCTCCGCCGTGGAAAAGCCCGCATACTGACGGATCGTCCAGGGCTGGTTGGTGTACATGGTTGGATAGGGGCCACGGCCGAACGGGGGCAGGCCGGGATAATCGTCGAGAAAATCGAGCCCCGCGCTGTCGACGGCAGTGAAGGCGGTCTTCACGTCGATGCCTTCCGGGGTTTCCCAGGATTTTCCGGTGTGCGCTGCAGGGTGTTTCGCGTGGGGCGTGCCAAGGTCAAGCCTGGTGAAGTCAGGGAAGTTGGTCATGATCAAAGCCCCAGTTCTGCGTGGGCAAGTGTAAGGGCGTACAGCACATCGCAGCCCATGAAGATGTTCGAGTCTATTCCCTCGCCTTCCTGCTTGCCGGCAAGCCAGACGTGTTGCGCGCCGGCGGACTTCAGGGCCTGCGCGGCCGCTGCGGCTTCGTCCGTGTACCGTTTGTCGCTGCCACAGAGGCAGGCGATCCGGCAACCGGATGCCTTGAAGGCGGCAGCGAGTTCTGCAGGCGAGGCCGGTGGCGCGACGGCCTCTGAGGCAGCGACGCC
>JBGSKI010000045.1:0-2987 GCA_041741315.1 Hyphomonas sp.
GCAGGTCCAGACCCTGATCGACCTGCCCGCCCCGGGCGCAGCGGTCTTCCCGCCCATGCCCTTGTCGCCGGTCTTCATCCTCGGCCAGTTCCGCTCGGGTTCCTCGCTGCTGGAACAGATCCTGTCGGCCCACAGCCAGGTCTCGACCACCGGCGAATTGCCGCTCCTGCCGCAGATCGCCGCCTCGCGCTTTGCCCCCTACCCGCAAGCGCTCGCCAGCGCGACCTATGCCCAGCTTGCCGAGGCCCGGAACGATTATGCCGCCGGCCTGCTGCAACGCCGCCCCGGCCTGACGGGCGTGGTCACAGACAAGCGGCCCGACAATTTCTACCATGTCGGCCTGATCCTGCGCCTGTTCCCGGAAGCGAAGATTCTGCACACCGTCCGCGATGCGCGCGACGTTTGCCTGTCGACCTATTTCCTGCAGCTTGCACCGCAACAGGCCCACGCCACCGACCTGCGCGCCATCGCGCGCCAGTACCGCGCCTACGAACGCCTTATGGCGCACTGGAAATCCATCGCGCCGGACCGGATCATGGACGTCAATTATGACGAACTGGTCGCCTCGCCGGAACCGGTGATCCGCAAGGCGCTGGATTTCGTCGGCCTCGACTTCGAACCGGCCTGCCTCGACTTCCAGGATTCCACCGCACCTGTGAAAACGGCCAGCGTCTGGCAGGTTCGCGAGCCGCTCTACCAGCGCTCGTCGGGCCGCTGGAAGAATTACGAGAAACATCTCGGCGGATTGCTGGAGGAATTGAATGGCTGACCAGAGCGCACTGATCGCCCGGCTCCCGAAGGCCGAACTCCACCTGCACATCGAAGGCAGCTTCGAACCCGAACTGATGATGGCGATTGCCGCGCGCAACCGCATCGACATACCGTTCCGGACGCTTGAGGAGGCGAAGGCCGCCTACGCCTTTTCGAACCTTCAGGAATTCCTCGATATCTACTATCAGGGCATGAACGTCCTGCGCACCGGGCAGGATTTCCACGACCTGACCTGGGCCTACCTGCAGCGCGCCGCCGCCGACAATGTCCGCCACGTCGAGATCTTCTACGACCCGCAGGCCCATACCGAACGCGGCGTCGCCTTCGGTACCGTCACGGACGGCATCCTGGGCGCCCTTGAACGCGGCGAGGCCGAGCTTGGCATCACGTCGAAGCTGATCATGAGTTTTCTGCGCCATCTCAGCGAGGCAGACGGGTTCACCCTGCTGGAAGAGTCGAAACCCTGGCACGACCGGATCGTGGGCGTCGGCCTCGACAGTTCGGAAGTCGGCCACCCGCCGCTGAAATTCGCCCGCCTGTTCGCCAAGTGCCGGGAGCTCGGCTTCAAGCTCTGCCTGCACGCCGGCGAGGAAGGCCCGCCCGAATACGTGCGCGAGGCGCTGCTGGATATCGGCGCCGACCGCATCGACCATGGCAACCGGTCGATGGAAGACCCGGCCCTGATCGAGGTCCTGCGCGACACACAAGTGCCGCTGACCAATTGCCCCCTGTCGAACCTGTCGCTCTGCGTGATCGACGACCTGAAAGACAGCCCCGTGAAGGCGCAACTCGAACAGGGTCTTCTGGTCACCGTCAATTCCGACGACCCGGCCTATTTCGGCGGCTATATCGGCGCAAACTATTCTGCCGTCGCCAAGGCACTCGCCTTGAGCGATGCGCAACTCGTGCAGCTCGCCCGCAACAGTTTCACGGGCAGCTTCCTGTCCGAAGACGAGCAAGCCGTGCACCTGTCCGCGATTGACCATGCGGTCTCGTAGTCGCGAACAGGTGACGGCCCGGTAAGCGGCGAAGGGGGGCACCGCTTACGATTTGGGAGGCGTCTCCTCCGGCGTGTCGCCGGACTCCTCGTCCGGAGTCTTCGGGGTTGCCGCAGGGATCGGACGGCAGGCTTCAACAACCGATTCCAATGCCGTGCTGTTCTCCAGCGCGTAGGCCTGCGTATCTGCCAGAATGCGCATGTCGCCCTGTCCGACCGTCAGCGCGCCGACACCGGCGGCGAAAGGCGGAATGCTCCCGGTCGCCACACCCGTTGCCGCGTCAACCGTCACAGGCACGGCCACGGCGCCAGACCCGGTAAAGATGTCGATGGACGTCGCCGGGGACCCGGCGGGCACCTGCATCCACACCTCAAGCATGTTGCCGCCGGCATCGGCGCCATAGGAATGACAGGTGATCTCGATCAGCTTGCCGCCGTCAGCGGTCTGGAACGCAGCCGTATTCCCGCCGGGATTGCTCCAGGCACCCTCCAGCTGCGCTTCCCTGATCGCGGCGGGCTTCGGTGCAGGCGGTTTGACCGCCGGCTTCACATCTGCTGCAGCCAGTGCAGGCGGCTCGGGTGCTTCGGTGACAACCCGGTCGCAGGCAGCGGCGAGCAGTGGCAAGGCTAACAATGCAAATCGTTTCATTTTCAGGCTCCAATTCCGAGCCCCCACTGCAAGGTAAACGCAGGCCTACTCCGGCTGGTTCCCGGCATCGCTCAGGATCAGCCCTTCGAAGGCAACTAGCGTCTGGCGACTCGCCACATTTGCGGCTAAACGCGCGCCATGACCCAAGAAACCGACATCCTCGCCCATCTCACCACCGAACAGGACGAGGCCGCCGGCCTCGGGCATGGCATCAAGGCCGACGAGTGGAAGCGGCTGGTCTCGCGCCTCGGCCGCAATCCCAATCTCGTCGAACTCGGCATCTATTCGGTGATGTGGTCCGAGCACTGCTCCTACAAATCCTCGCGCCGCCACCTCTCCAAGTTCCCCACCAAAGGCCTGCGCGTCATCCAGGGCCCCGGCGAGAATGCCGGCGTCATCGACATCGGCGACGGCCAGGCGGCGATCTTCAAGATGGAGAGCCACAACCACCCCTCCTATATCGAACCCTACCAGGGCGCGGCGACCGGCGTCGGCGGCATCCTGCGCGACGTGTTCACCATGGGCGCCCGTCCGATCGCGCTGGTCAATGCCCTCCGCTTCGGCGACCCG
>JBGSKI010000046.1:0-3976 GCA_041741315.1 Hyphomonas sp.
CCGTCATCTGCGCGCCATACCAGGCCGACCGCAGGCCTTGCGCCGCCGCATATCGCGCGCGGGCAGCCGTCAGGGCGGCAAGATCGAACAGTCCCATGCCTCAGATATGGGTCGCTGCCGCCTCCTCGTCCAGCCTTCAGGTTGCGTTCAGACTGGACCTGCAATCCTGCCTTCAAGACTGGCAGCCCTGTGGGTGCCGAAAAGGAGAATCGAGATGTTCAAGTCTCTTATGGTTGCAGGCGTGGCCGCCGCTGCCCTGATGGCGGTTCCTGCAGCGGCATCAGCACAGAGCTATGGTTACCAGCCACGCAATACGGCTTGCGAACGCCAGACTGCCGACAACAAGGTTGCCGGCACCATGGTCGGTGCCCTGCTCGGCGCGGTCGCCGGTGGCGCAATCGGCAACAATACCGGCGACGATGACAGCCGCTGGCACCGCACGGGCGGCTATGGGCGTCATGGCCGTCATGGCCGCTGGGAACAGGGCAACAATGATGGCGAAGTCATTGCCGGTGCCCTGATTGGCGCAATTGTCGGCGGCGTTGCAGGCAACGCGATTGCCAGCGATTCCGGCCCTCCCTGCCAGGTCGCGACCCCCTATGGCGGCACCTTCCGCAGCACCTATCCGGCCGCCTACCAGCCAGATTCCATCCCGCGCACCACGGACGGCCTCTATGGCAGCCCGAACGATTACAGCACGCATCCCCAATCTTCCTACCCGAACACGCCGCCCCCGCCGCGCACCTATCCGGCCTCCAGCGGCCCTGCCTATCCGCAGACTCAGTATCCTGCGGACACGTCCGCCTCGGAAGAATGCCGCACGATCTATCGCGAGACGCAGCTGCCGGATGGCCGCGTCGAACGCGAACCTGTCACGGCCTGCCGCGACGGTTACAATGGCGACTGGGAAATCGTCGATGGCAACGATGACGAGCTTTACGGCTACTGACGCCTGACGGCGTGAAACAGGCGCTCGGCATTGCCGTCGCCTCCTGAAATCGGGCTGGCCGTCCAGGCATGGATGGGCCAGCCTTTTTCATTCATCCACGCATCGAACCGCGCGGCGGCCACGTCCGATGCAGCCAGATCGGTGACAATCCCGCCCTTGCCGACATTCTCCCGCCCGACCTGGAATTGCGGCTTGAACAAGCCGACGAAGTCCGCCTCCGGCGCGCCCAGCGACAACGGCACGCCGAGCAGCTTTTCGAGCGCGATGAAACTCGCGTCGCAGACCAGCAGGCCCGGCGGCTCGCCAAGGTCTTCCGCCTTCAGCGCCCGCGCATCCGTCGCTTCCAGACTGGTCACACGCGCATCGCCCGCCAGCGACGCGTGCAACTGGCCTCGGCCGACATCCACCGCAACCACATGACGTGCGTCCCGGCGCAGCAGCACATCGGTGAACCCGCCGGTCGATGCGCCGATATCGAGACAGGCCCGCCCCGCAGGGTCGACACCGAACGCATCCAGCGCATGCGCGAGTTTCAACCCGCCTCGCGACACATAAGGGTGCGCCGGTTCCGCCTCGATCCTTGCTTGGCTGTCGATTTCCTGTGACGGCTTGGTCACCGCCGCCCCGTCGACATGCACACGTCCCGCCTCGATGGCGGCGCGCGCGCTGGTCCGGCTTTCGAACAGGCCGAGAGCGACGAGCAATCTGTCGGCGCGGTCTTTCACGGATTCTTGCCTTGCCTGACTGTGGCGGGAGGTTTCCTATATCAGCTGGAGCAAAGAAGGAGAGACACCATGTTCATTCGCCTTGGATTCCTCGCCGCCGCCCTGGCCGCTACCGCCTGTACCCACACGGCATCCGCCCTTCCTGAAACGCCGGACGTCGCCGGCCCCGCCGGGGGCGTCTACCCCTCAATAATGCGTCAGACGGCCAGCATTGCCGGCAAGGACGGCACGGACATCGGTTCGGCCAACCTTTTGCAGGGCCCGAACGGCGTCGTGCTCCGCCTTGAAATCGCTCCCGGCGGTCTCGTTCCCGGCTGGCACGGCATCCACCTTCACGCGGTGGGCGACTGTTCCGACACCGGCGTCTACAAGATGTCCGGCGGACATGTCGGCATGAAGGAAGGCGGCCATGGCCTGTTGAACCCGAAAGGCCCGGAAGCCGGCGACCTTCCGAACATCTGGGCCGCCGCCGACGGCTCGGCCGGATATGAGGCCTACAGCACGATGGATGCCCTCGCCGGCCTGATCGACGATGACGGCACCGCGATCATTATCCACGAAGGCGAAGACGACCACCTGACCCAGCCGATTGGCGGGGCTGGCGCACGGGTCGCCTGCGGCGTTATCAAATAGGGCATGAGCCTGATGATTCGTCCCTATGGATCCGGCGATGCCGGAGCGTTCCGCGACCTGAATGTCGCCTGGATCACAAAGCATTTCACCCTTGAAGACAAGGACCGTGAATTGCTGGACGATCCGGACGGGATGGTGCTCGGCAAGGGCGGCCGCATCCTCGTGGCGGAGCTTGATGGCACTGTCGTCGGCACGGTCGCCCTGATGCCGCAGAAGCCGGGCCGGGCCGAACTCTGCAAGATGGCGGTCTCAGAGGCACATCGCGGTCACGGCATCGGAAAGGCACTAATGCTGGCCGCCGAAGATACGGCGCGCAGCATGGGGGCGTCGTCGATCTGGCTGGAAACCAACACGGTGCTCGGTCCGGCCATCGGGCTCTACACGTCCTGCGGATATGAGGAGGCAACCGGCGATGACTTTCTGTGTTCGCCCTACCAGCGCTGCAATGCCCAATTCGTGAAGGCGATTGCCTAGGCGAGATCGTCGGTCAGCCGGCGCAACGTGGCCGCCCCCATCGCGGCATGGCGGGGCGTATCCTGCCGGCCGGTTTCCAGAAGGATCACCCCGTAGAACACAGCCCAGCCGCGCGCTCGGGCCAGTGTCGCGGGGCTCATCCCGTAGGCATCGATAGCGACGCGGCGGGCGGCGGCGTCCTCGAAAAGCGCCCAGATCGAGGCCAGGTCCGTGGCCGGATCACCGGCGCACAAGTCGCCCCAGTCGATGAAAGCAGCAAGCTTGCCGTCTCGGACCAGCACGTTCCGCGCATGTACGTCCCCGACGATCCAGCCACGTGGCAGGTCGATCGGTGCCGTGAGCGCCTCGGCCCAGGTCCGTTCGACCTGCGGCGTGATTGCATCCGTTTCCATGCGGAGGATTTGCATCCGGCGTTCGGTGTCGGCCTGCTTGCCGGACAAGGGACAGTCGCGGACCGGATTGGCCGGTGCATCTGGCGGCGCCGGACTGTGCACGGCCTTGAGAAAACGGGCGAGTGCCGGTGCTTCGCTGGCGTCCGGCGGGGCAAGGTCTGCCGCTTCGCCCTCGATCCAGGGCAATATGCTCCACACGAACGGATAGCCATGACCCGGCACACCGGTCCGGACCGGCGCCGGAATCGGCAGCGGCAGGCGCGGCGCGAGGTCCGGCAGCCAGCGCTGCTCGTTCTTCAGCAACCGCTCGGCAATCGCCCGGCGCGGCAGGCGCATCGCCAGCGTCTCGCCCAACCGCACCATGACATTGTCCCACCCTTCGCCCTCGAACCGGAGCGGCAAAGGGGCAAGGTCCGGATGCTGGTCGGCCAGCAGCGCGCGCAACAGGGCTTCGGTGATCTCCACCTCGGCGGCGGGGGAATTCGCAGCGTCATCGCTCATGCCTGACAATCCCCTTTTGCCGCTCCCCCTTGCTTCGGGGGCCGCTCCGATACACCCTGCACGCCAACGAGACAACCGGAGGGAATTGGCGATGAGCGGCATGACACGCAGGAATACCCTGCTGATGGGCGGGGCCGCCCTCGGGGTACTGGCCGGTTGCGACAAGATGAAGAAGTTCGGATCGCCCGATCCGGCACCGGAGCCCGTCCCCCCGGGCGAAACCGCGGCTGAGGCCGGTGCCGTCTCACCGGATGCCTCCGGCTGGATCGACGGCACAGACATGGCCGCGCGGATCGCCAGCG
>JBGSKI010000047.1:0-4357 GCA_041741315.1 Hyphomonas sp.
CGGGCCGACGGCGAAGAACAACAGCACGCACAGCGCGGCCGTGATCAGCGGCGCGGCGACGGTCGGCATCGGTGCCCCGCCCGGCCGCTTGAACGGTTTCGGTTCCTTGGTGCCCGGCGGCGGCATCAGCGCCAGGATCGGGATCGGCAACAGGTAGGCTATGTTGAGGATCGAGGACAGGATCAGGACATAGGGCAGATAGCCGTTGCCGCGATCGATGGCGCCCTGCACCAGTTCATACTTGGCCCATGCGCCGGCCAGCGGCGGAATGCCGATGATCGACAGCGAGGCGACAAAGAAGGCGATGAACACGAGCGGCATCTTCCGCCCGAGGCCCTTCATGTCGGAAATGTTGGTCAGGCCGGTCGCCACGTAGATCGCGCCGGCGCACATGAACAGCGTCATCTTGCCGGCGGCGTGCGCCGCGATCTGCAGGCTGCCACCGAGGAATCCGGCCGGATCGGCCAGCATGGCCCCCGCCACGACATAGGACAGCTGCGCAATCGTCGAATAGGCGAGCCGGGCCTTGAGGTTGTCCTTGGTCATCGCGACCAGCGACCCGATGACCATCGTGAAGCAGGCCGTCCACATGATGAATTCCCGCGCCGGGGCGGTTTCCAGCAGGTCCGGCCCGAAAATGAAGATCGAGACCTTGAGGATCGCGAACACGCCGGCCTTCACCACCGCCACGGCATGTAGCAGCGCCGATACGGGCGTCGGCGCGACCATCGCGTTGGGCAACCAGAAATGCACCGGCATCAGCGCCGCCTTGCCGATCCCGAAGGCAAACAGGATCAGGAGGGCACTCGCCACGGCAGGGGAGACGTGCGCCGACTGCAGCAGGCCGCCCTGCACGAAGTCGAGATTGTGCCCGGCGAGGACCCAGGTCCACATCATCGCCGGAAGGAACAGGCCGATCGAGGTGGCCAGCAGGGTCAGCAGGTAAATCCGGCCGCCACGCTGCGCCGCACTGTCGCCCTTGTGGGTGACCAGCGGATAGGTCGACAGGGTCAGCACTTCGTAGAACACGAACAGCGTGAACAGGTTGGCCGACATGGCGACGCCCATTGCGCCGAAAATGGCGATGGCGAAGCAGATGTAGAACCGTGTCTGGTTGCGCTCGCGATTGCCGCGCATGTAGCCGACGGAATAGAGCGAATTGACGATCCAGAGCCCGCTGGCGACCACGGCGAACAGCGCGCCGAGCGGTTCCAGCTTGAACGCGAAGACCAGGCCCGGCGCGGCCTGTCCGAGCACCAGTTCCGGACGTCCGCCCGCGGCGACCTGCTGGGTCAGCATCAGCACAACGGCGAACAAGGCGGCAGCACCGACAAATGTCACCGCTTCGCGCAGGTTCGACTGCCAGTTCATCGCCGCAATGCCGGCGGCGATCACCAGGGGCAACAGCAGCGCTGCGCCGATCAATGTGTCCGGGCTCATCGGAATGCCTCCAGTCCGTACACGGATGCGGCCGCATCACGCGCGAGGCCGAGCGGGAATTCCGCCGCAATGCCGAAATAGATATTGGCCAGCGCCAGGATCCACAGCGGCACGAGGATCAGCAAGGGCGCTTCCTTGCGCGTCTTGCGCGGATTGACCGGGGCCTGGAAGAACACCGCTTCGAGGATGCGGCCCATATAGATCACCGCCAGCACCGACGAGAAGACGAGCAGGATGACCGCCCACCAGAGGCCCTGGTCGAACAGCGCGAAGCCGAGCTGCAGTTTCGACTGGAAGCCCGCCGTCAGCGGCACGCCGATCAGCGACAGGCCGGCAATCGCAAAGGCCGACATGGTCAGCGGGGCCGACCGGCCGAGACCGGCAAAGTCGCGGATCGTGGTGCCCTGGTAATTCAGCACGGCGCCGGCGACTGCCATGAACAGCGCGCCTTTCATCATGGCGTGGTTGAGCATGTGGAACAGGCCTGCCGACAGGCCCTCCGTGGTGCCCAGCGACACGCCGAGGATCATGTACCCGACCTGCGCCACCGAGGAATAGGCGAGCATCCGGCGCACGTCCGTCTGGAACACCGCCTGGAAGCTGCAGAACACCATCGCCGCAAGGCTGAGCGGCATCAGCATGTAGGTCAGCGTCGCCGCCTCGAAGGTGAAGTCCGGATGGAAGACGGAAAACAGGAACCGGATCAGTGCATACAGCGCCACCTTGGTCGCCGTCGCCGACAGGAACATCGTCACGAAGGAGGGCGAGTAGGAATAGGCATTCGGCAGCCACTGGTGCAGCGGCCACATCGCCGCCTTCAGGCCGAGGCCGACCACGATGAAGCCGAAGCCGGCAATCACGCTGCGATTGGCGCCGAGTTCCGGAAGCTTCGACGCGATGTCGCCCATGTTGAGCGTGCCGGTCGCGGCATACAGGAAGCCGATGCCGATGATGTAGAAGCTCGCCCCGATCGTGCCCATGATCAGGTAGTTGAAGGCCGCCGGCAGTGCGCGCCGGTCGCGGCCGGCGCCAAGCGCCACGAGCACATAGGTCGAGATCGACGAAATCTCGAGGAACACGAACAGGTTGAAGGCGTCGCCGGTGATCGTCACGCCGCAGAGGCCGGCAAAGCAGATCAGGAAGGCCGAATAGAACAGCGGCCGCTTTTCCCTGGTGATCTCGGCTTCGACACTCGGCCAGGAGAAAATCGAGGCCAGCAGTCCGATGGACGATACCAGGACAAGGACCATCGCGTTCAGCGCATCGACGCGAAACTCGATGCCGAGCGGCACCGGCCAGCGGCCAATCTCGTAGGACAATGCCCCGACGGGACCGGATGTCTGGACCAGCCCGAGCAGGATCAGGGCAAAACAAAACGCCGCCGCCGTGCCGGCCACCGCCATGAGCCAGGCCAGCCGCCCGCTCGGCAGCAGGGCAAGCACCGGCGCCAGCATCAGCGGCACCATCACCAGCAGCGGCGCAGCATGCTCCAGCGCCCAGGACGGCGCGGCGTTCAGCAGGAACTCGATCATGCCGCCGCCTCTTGTGCTGCCTTGATTTCCTTTTCGTGCTGGTTGATCGCCGTGCGCAGGTCGATCGCACGGATTTCGTCACTTTCGATCGTGCCATAGGCCTCGCGGATGCGGACCACGAGCGCCAGTCCGACCGACAGGGTCGCCACGCCGACCACGATGGCGGTCAGCATCAGCACGTGCGGCAGCGGGTTGGAATAGGTGTGCACGAGATCGGCATAGCGTCCGCTTGCCTCGCCACCGGCGGTCAGCACGGTGTCGAGCGCAGCATGCGTGCCCTCTTCTGCGCCGTGCGGGGCGGCATGATGCTCCACCGCGTCCGGGCCGAACAGGATCGGCGCGGTGCCGCCGGCAATCTTGCCCAGCGTCACATAGAGGAAACAGATCGTCGTCTGGAACAGGCTGAGGCCGACCATCCGCTTGATCAGGTTCTGCGAGGCAAACGTGATGTAGAGGCCGATCATCATCAACGCGATGATCGCCCAGTAGTTTGCGCGTTCGACAAAGAATTCCAGCATGGCCCTACCAGTTCTCGTCGCGGATTTCGGCCACCCGGCCGGCAAAGGCGTAGAAGATCGTCAGCATCGCGCCGGACACGCCGCAGAGGACGCCGAACTCGATCACCATGATGCCGATATGCTGGCCATGGTGCCCGCCCGGCGCCTCGCCGAACAGGGCCTGGTATTCGAGATAGTTGCCGCCCTTCAGCAGGGCCCAGAAGCCGACGCCCGCATAGATCAGTACACCGATGGCTGCCAGCGCGCGCGTGAACGCAGGCGGGATCGCCCGCATCGCCGACGGCACGCCGAACACCAGTGCATAAAGGATCACCGCCACCGCGACGATCACGCCCGCCTGGAAGCCGCCGCCCGGCCCGAAATCGCCGTGGAACTGGACGTAGAACGCGTACAGGAAGATCACCGGGATGAGCATCTTCGAGATGACGCGAAGGATAACGTGATGGTCGCTTTTCATGCGGGGTCCTCGTCATCGCCGGCGGCCGGCGGCTTGCGGCGCAGGTCGGCCTTGTCTTCCTTGCGGATCGTCTCGGCCAGCGAGCGCTCACCGAAGCCGAGCAGCAGCGCCACGGCAATCCCGGCCACGAACACAACCGAGGTCTCGCCCAGCGTGTCGAATCCGCGATAGCTGGCCAGCACCGGGGTCACCACGTTGGGAATGCCGGTGTCGAACCAGGCGACCTGAAGGTAGGTCAGGCCGACGCCCGTATTGGGCACGGAATTGGCATCGCCGAGCGGCGGCAGGTCGACCGTCGCATAGATCAGCGCCACACCGGTCGCGATGCAGACGACCAGCGGCGCGAGGCGCACGAACAGTTTTTCCGGCTTGGCGGTGCGAGAGGTCAGCAGCATGGCGCCGAGCAGCAC
>JBGSKI010000048.1:0-1612 GCA_041741315.1 Hyphomonas sp.
CGAGCGTGCCGATCAGGGCCGCGCCTTCATCGGACAGGGCACTGCGCGCGGCCGGGGCCTCGGGGGGCTTCTTCGTACACGCGGCGAGCGCGAGGACGGCAATGGCGGAAGCGGTGGCGAGGCGAGGGAAAAGCCGGGTCAAGCAGGGTCTCCAGGAGTGGCGGCGAACGGAAATGCCCGCCATCGGAATGGCGGGCATATGATCCTGCTCGAGGCGTGAAGTCCAGAGGCAGGCACGCGGCCTGCCGTCACGGTCAGCCGGCTTTGGAGGCCTGGTAGATGCAGTCCACCGTCCCGGCGAGCACGGTATTGAATTCCTCGTCGCTCTGCTTTGCCGACAGGCCCTCGGTCAGGGCGCGGGAGAAGCTGGCAATGATGCCCGTATTGGCGGCGAGCTTGCTGTTGGCCTCTTCGCGCGAATAGCCGCCCGACAGGGCCACAACCCGCATGACGCGCGGATGATCGACCAGCGCCTTGTACTGGTTTGCCTTCTCCGGCAGCGAGAGTTTCAGCATCACCTGCAGGTCCTTCGGCAGGAGATCGAGCTGTTTGAGGATTTCGGCCAGAAGCATGTCTTCGGCCTCGGCCTTGTCGGAGATCGTGATCGTCACTTCCGGTTCAATGATCGGGACGAGGCCATGCGCGAGGATCTGCTTGCCGATCTCGAATTGCTGGGCGACCACGGCGGCGATGCCCTTGGGGTTTGCGGCGTCGATCACGGAGCGCATCTTGGTGCCGAAAATGCCCTTGGCGACGGCCCGGTCGAGCAGCGCATCGAGACCGGTGATCGGTTTCATCATCTGCACGCCGTCGGCGCGGTGATCGAGGCCCTTGTCGACTTTCAGGAACGGCACGACGCCGCGCTTGGTCCACAGGTATTCAGCGGTCGGGATACCGTCGATGTCGGCATCCATGGTGCGCTCGAACAGGATCGCGCCCATTACCTTGTCGCCGGTGAAGGCCGGCGACTTGATGATCCGGGCCCGCATCTCATGCACCAGACGGTACATTTCCTCTTCGGTCGAATAGGCATTTTCCTCGATGCCGTAGAGGCGCAGGGCCTTCGGCGTCGATCCGCCCGACTGGTCGAGTGCGGCGATGAAGCCGACCTTCGATGCGGCCTGCTGGACCATTTCCTGATTTGCCATTTCGATGACCATGTATTCTTTCCCCTGAACGCAACGCGCAGACAATTTGCAATTTTTGCATTCAAGTATCGTGCCGGGGGTATGCGTCAACCTTGCATGCTGCACCGCAGCATATCCACCCGGAATCGGGCAAATACGAGGCATTTGACCGGGAATCCGCCGGATGGCGCACCGTCACGGGCTATTCCGCCGCGATGTAACCGTTTGCACGGGCAAAGCCTTGCGTTGCAAAGCTTTTCCGGCGCCGGAATGTGATCGCTATCATTCGGAAAGGGTGCGCATTTTGACGCAGGCACACTGTCAAATGCTGTACCAAGTCAGGACGTGAGCGCCTCGACGCCAGGCAATGCCTTGCCTTCCATCCATTCGAGGAAGGCGCCGCCAGCGGTCGAGACGAAGGTGAAGTCAGCCGCCGCGCCGGCATGGTTCAGCGCCGCGACCGTGTCGCCGCCGCCGGCGACCGC